>JAZUNO010000022.1:0-1543 GCA_045604185.1 Acutalibacteraceae bacterium
GCTTTAATTTAAACGAATTTGCTGTAAATATTATTGTGCTGGGATTTCTTATCCTCTCAATTACCCTCGGAATTATTTCTGCGGTAATTCTATCATCAAAAGATAAAGACCTTTTCCGAATGAACAAACCTAAAGGTTATTTTGATATAAAAACCAGAAACAAATTGTTTATTACAAGTCCGGGAATTTTAGCGGCTATAGTTCTGTTTTTAAGCGAAGCAGTTCTTACTTTATTTTTATAAAAGGTAATAATAAAATCTATGGACAGATATGATTATATGAAGGCCTGTATCAGGCAAGCAGAAAAAGCAGCAACTCTAAATGAAGTTCCCGTAGGCTGTGTAATTGTCAAAGAAGGAAATATCATTTCAGAAGCTCACAACCTGACAAAAACAAAACATAATCCTACAAAACACGCAGAAATACTTGCAATAGAAAAGGCTTGTAAGACGCTTCAAAGTGATAATTTATCAAACTGTGAGCTGTATGTTACCCTTGAGCCTTGTCCCATGTGTGCAGGAGCTATAATAAATTCAAAAATAAAAAAGGTTGTGTTTGGAGCATTTGATCTCAGATACGGTGCTTGCGGCTCCGTTCTGAATCTTATGAATCTTCCTGATGCTTTTAAACCTGAATGCTACGGTGGAATTATGGAAGATGAATGCAGCCTGCTTTTAACTGAATTTTTCGACAATTTACGATAATAATATAAAGTGCAATCAGATCAGGAGGTACCTAAATGCCAACTTTAGTAGAAATCTGGGATTTTATCAAGCCCTTTACAAAGATGATGGCCATTCTGTTAATTGGTCATTTAATTATAGTTTACATTATGAAGCTCATTAAAAAGGCATTTAATAAGTCTAAGCTTGATGCTTCCCTTATTAAATATTGTCTCAAGGCTATAAGCTTTATTCTTCATATGTTTGTTATTCTTGCGGCTCTTGATGCTATCGGCGTATCAACGGGCAGTATTATTGCAGCTACGTCCGCTGCTGTTGTTGCTATTGGTGTCGCACTCAAAGACTCTCTCAGTAATGTGGCAGGTGGATTATGGCTTCTCTTCTCCCCCAGATTCCAGACAGGAGACTATATTCATGCAGGCGGTGACGAAGGCGTTGTCACATCTGTTGAGCTGATGCATACTACTCTTCTCTCCGCTGACAGCAAACAGATAAGTATTCCCAATGGAGTTCTTATAAACAGCCATATTATCAACTATACAAACGAAAACAAACGACGAGTTGATATTACATTTCCCATACCTTATGAGGCGGACGTTAAGAAAGCAAAAAAGCTCACTTATGATACCATTTGTAAACATGAAAAAGTACTGAAAGAACCGGATGCACCTTTTGTCAGAGTCAGCGGATACGGAGAAAGCTGTGTAAATCTCATTACAAAGACTTGGTGTAAAACAGAGGATTACTGGACAGTATATTATGATATTATGGAAAACGTAAGAGAAGCTTATGAGGCAAACGGAATAACAATGCCCTACAATAAACTTGATGTTAATATTATAAGCGAAACAACGAGAGGT
>JAZUNO010000023.1:0-19426 GCA_045604185.1 Acutalibacteraceae bacterium
CACAACAGCTGCTGCAGGTGCTGAAGACACAACAGCAGCAGATGCTCCCGTAGATGCTACAGAAGCCGCTACAGGTGAAGATGCTACAGCAACTTCCGACGAGGCTTCCACAGAAGCTGCTACAGACGCTGACGGCAGCACACAGGCTGCTCCTCAGGCTGGCAACGCTGATCTCTCAAAGGCAGAGTTTGTTGCTTTCCTTAACGCTGAGACTGCAAAAATCGCAAAGAGCGGCACCTATTCTTTCAACAGAAACTGCAATTACACAAGAAACATCAGCCTCGGCAGTGCTGCTATGACTTCAGCCCTCAACACTATCATCCAGGCTGTTGACAAAAACTCCAGCGTTGACACTGTTGTCGCAGGCTTCCTCGGCATCGGCACAAAGACAGGTACTCTTCCTAAGGATAAGGACAGTGCTGACAAGAACTACCTCATCAAGGCTACAGCTCTTAAGGAGAGCGACCTTGCTACTTTCAACGCAGCTAACGGTGTTTATACCTTTACTCTTGCTAACGCAACCAACCCCCAGAAGACAGGTGCTACACCTCTCTCAAGATTCACAAACGACTTCATCACTAAAGACGAAGTTTCTAAGGGCATTAGAGACAACGTAGGTGACAAGGTCACTCTTGAAACCCTGACAGCTAACTACAAGAACATCAAGGTTACTGTTACTGTTAAGGACGGCAAGATTGCTAACATCACCTATTCTTATGCTTTCGATGCAGCTCTTACTCTTAAGGCTGTCATAAAGATCAACGGTGACGGTGCTGCTAAGACCACAAACACATATTCAAAAATCAGCTACTAATTTTTAACATAGCTTGTTTGTCCTCCGCATCTTCGGATGCGGAGGTATGTCTTTTTTATAAAAACCCTGTTTTGGGCCCGAAAATGTAAATTTATACAAGATGTTATTAAAAGTTTACATTTAAAGGCATAAAATTTATTATTCTGATATTGACCTTTGGCTTGTTTAAGGATTAAAATATATGTACAAATTTTTAAGGAAAGGTCGCAAGATAAAATGAAAATAAAAAGATTGCTTGCTCTTATAACAGCACTCGCACTTGTGCTTTCTTTTGCCGCTTGCAAAAACAACGGTAACGACGAAGAGACCACTACAAACCCCGCAGGTGAAACCGTTGTGGCGGACACAGATGAGACCGTTGCTTCTTCAGACAGCCAGACGGACTCAACCGAGGCTGACAGTGAACCTCAGACAAATGAAGAAGGGTCAACGGTTGAAAGTTCAACCACTTCAGAAGAAACAACTTCTTCAAATAGCCCGAAGCCCACACAAAAGGGCCTGAACTCTACCAATATTAAAGAGGTTGTTGCTTTCTATAAAGCTGCCGCTAAAAAGACCGGCAGCATCGATGCAAAGCAGACAATGACTCTCCAGTATATTGACTGCAGACCCCGTAACAAAGCGGAAGCTCTTTTCATTGATGCTTTTGAGGGTATAGCAAAAGCTGCATTGAAAGCAAACTCCGTTGAGAGAACCGATGTTCCCGGCAACGACCAGGCTATAGAGAGCAGTGACATCACATCGGCAAACGCTGTTATCAGCGGCAACTATACAATAGTTACCCTCCATGCCAAAAACCAGGAAGACAATCAGTATACAAAGGACAGCGGTATCGGTCCTGTCGGTCATACCGTGGGCACTCTGGGCGACGTCACTTTGGCCCTCAACGAAATCCCTGCTGTTAAGGTTGACTACTCAAAGGGCAGCATCGTTATCAACTACACAAATGCCAAGGTTGTTGCAAAGATTGATAACAACACAGGAAAAATCGTTTCCGGAACATGGTCTTACACCGCAAACGCAATGGTAAGAAACCTGATGGTAGTATTCGCAGGAATAGATATTGATGTTGTCAGAATGGGCGGAGCAGTTGACTTTGTTGTTAAAACAAACGACTGATAAAACTCTTAATAAAAAAGGCAGATAAGCAAGGTGCTTATCTGCCTTTAATTTTTTATTTCTGATTGTTTACGTTACCGCAACACTTCTTATATTTTTTACCGCTTCCGCACGGGCACGGGTCGTTGGGGCCGACCTTTGCTCCCTTGCGGACGGTTCTGCCCTTTTCGCTTCCGTCAGAGCCGCCGCTTGTTGCGGTTATCTGAACAGTCTGCTGGCGTTTTGTATCCGCTTCGCTCTTGGGCATGAGCGTCATCATCAGGCGGACGGTATCCTCACGGATAGACATTGTCATTTCGTCAAACATATCGTAGCTCTCCTGACGGAATGCAACAACGGGGTCCTGCTGACCGTAGGAACGAAGTCCGATTCCTCGTTTAAGCTCTTCCATAGCATCGATGTGGTCCATCCACTTGTTATCGACCATCTTTAAGAGAATCATTCTCTCAAGGCTGCGCATTATCGGTTGACCCTCTTCGTCAAGACCGATAAGCTGTTCACGCTCGTCATACCTCTCGTGTCCACGCCTGATGAGCTTATCCTTCTCCTCGTCACGGTTAAATCCGTCTGTGAAATCTTCGGGAGTTGTCAACCAGCCGAGGAACTTCTCACGCAGACCGCCGATGTTCCAGTCTTCCTTGCTCAGAGCCTTCGGGCAGTAGAAGTCAACCGACTCGTCAATACACTCATCAAGCATCTTGAGTATGACGGGTTTGAGGTCCTCACCGTCAAGCACCTGGTCTCTCTGCTTGTATATGAGCTCACGCTGACGGTTCATGACATCGTCAAACCTAAGAACGTTCTTACGTGATGCAAAGTTGCGTGACTCAACACGTTTCTGCGATGTTTCAATAACACTCGATATCATGCGTGCCTCTATGGGCATATCGTCAGGCGTTCTCAAGGTGTTCATTATTGTTGTAACACGCTCACCGCCGAACAGACGCATAAGGTCATCTTCAAGCGATAGATAGAAGCGGCTCTCACCGGGGTCCCCCTGACGGCCTGCACGGCCTCGGAGCTGGTTGTCTATACGGCGTGAATCATGACGCTCCGTACCGATAATGCAGAGTCCGCCGGCACGGCGTACCTGCTCTGCCTCGTCCGCAATTTCTTCCTTGTATTTCTTTTCAAGAGCCGTAAACTCGTTTCTTGCATCTATAATATCGGGATTGTCAGTGTCACCGAAGCCCGTAGATTCAGCTATGAGCTCCTCAGTATAGCCCTTGCGACGCATCTCGGATTTTGCAAGGAACTCTGCGTTACCGCCGAGCATAATATCCGTTCCTCGTCCGGCCATGTTTGTAGCGATAGTTACCGCTCCGAGCTTACCTGCCTGAGCGACAATCTCCGCTTCCTTGTCGTGATACTTCGCGTTGAGCACCTCGTGCTTTATACCGCGTTTTTTGAGAAGCTTGCTGAGAATCTCTGATTTTTCAATCGAAACCGTACCGACAAGAACGGGCTGGCCGTTATTATGGCACTCCTCAATCTGATTAATAACCGCACCGAACTTTGCAAGCTCTGTCTTATAGACAAGGTCATCCCTGTCTTTTCTTATCATCGGCCTGTTTGTGGGAATCTCTACAACGTCAAGCGAATATATCTCCTGGAACTCCTCGCTCTCGGTCATAGCCGTACCTGTCATACCCGAGAGTTTGTCGTAAAGTCTGAAATAGTTCTGGAACGTGATTGTGGCAAGAGTCTTGCTCTCATGCTCGACCTTTACGCCTTCCTTTGCCTCAATCGCCTGATGCAGGCCCTCATTGTAGCGTCTGCCAAGCATAATGCGTCCCGTAAACTCGTCAACGATAAGCACCTGACCGTCCTTGACAACATAGTCAACGTCACGGCGCATAACGCCTATGGCCTTTATCGCCTGGTTGATGTGGTGCTGAACGGTTATGTTCGACGGGTCCATAAGGTTTTCAAGATTGAAATATTTTTCAGCCTTTGCAATACCCTTCTGTGTGAGCACTGCTGTACGTGCTTTTTCGTCAACAATCACTTCGCAGTTTTCGCTGACTTGCTCCGAAGTATCCTCAAGACGTGAGGATGAACGGATTTCCTTTATACGCTCCATTTTAAGCGTCTTTGCGAATGCGTTGGCGTGCTTATAAAGGTCGGTTGAGCGGTCACCCCGGCCCGAAATGATAAGCGGTGTCCTCGCCTCATCGATAAGTATGGAGTCAACCTCGTCGACTACCGCAAAAGCATGGCCACGCTGAACCTTAAGCTCCTTATAGGGAACCATGTTGTCTCTCAGATAGTCAAATCCCATCTCGTTATTGGTTCCGTATGTGATGTCAGCCGCATATGCCTCACGGCGTTGGTCTGTATCTTTTTCGTGAATAATAAGTCCTACGCTCAGCCCCATAAATCGGTAGACTTTGCCCATCCACTCACTGTCACGCCTTGCAAGATAGTCGTTGACTGTGACGATATGAACGCCGTTTCCTGCAAGAGCATTAAGATATGCAGGCAGGGTTGCCACAAGGGTTTTTCCCTCACCCGTTTTCATTTCTGCAATACGGCCCTGATGCAGGACAATACCGCCGAGAATCTGTACGGGGAAGTGCTTCATTCCCAGCACACGCCACGACGCCTCACGGCATGCGGCAAATGCATCGGGCAGAATATCGTCAAGGGTCTCACCGTTTGCAAGTCTCTCCTTGAGCCACGGTGTTTTCGCCTTTAATTCCTCATCGGACAGCTTTGAATACTCCTCTTCAAGAGCAAGCACCTTGTCCTTAACAGGAGTTATTCTCTTAATTTCCTTCGTCGAATAATCGCCGAAGAGCTTTTTTAAAAAACCCATAAAGTCACCTCAAAAATTTTTCTTCTTGCCGAAAGAGCGGATATATGTTAATATCTAAATGTTGATTTAATGAATTGAACAAAAAGGAGCTGTCCGTATGCCGAAAAGACACGACTATATCTCTTGGGACGAATATTTCATGGGCATTGCACTGCTGTCATCTTCCCGCAGTAAAGACCCCAACACCCAGGTTGGTGCCTGCATAGTAAACGACCTCAACAGAATCATGTCAGTAGGCTATAACGGTTTCCCTGCAGGTTGCGACGATAACGTCTTTCCGTGGGACCGCGACGGCAACGAATACGACACAAAGTATCCGTATGTATGCCACGCAGAGCTCAATGCAATTCTTAACTGCTCCCACGACTTGCGCGGATGCAGAATCTATGTCGCCCTCTTCCCCTGCAACGAGTGTGCCAAAGCAATAATTCAGAGCGGTATAAAAGAGGTTGTCTATATCAGTGACAAGTACCGCGATTCAGTCGGAGTCAGAGCTTCAAAGAGAATGTTTGATGCCGCAGGCGTAAAATACAAACAGCTGGAATCAACCCGTCAGTCAATAACCCTCGACTTCAGCGAGGACAAAATATAATCTCAAAATGCCGCCCTTGGGGCGGTATTTTTTTATAAATCCACTCTCAGCTCAACCGGACAGTGGTCAGAGCCGTAAATCTCCTGGTGGATGCCCGCACCGCACAGCTTTGAGTCTATGCTCGAGGATGTCAAAAAGTAGTCTATACGCCAGCCTGTGTTTCGCTCCCTTGATTTAAATCGGTAGCTCCACCAGCTGTATTGCTCTGTAACGTCGGGATAAAAATGTCTGAACGTATCCGTAAAGCCCGCCCCGAGAAGCTCGGTCATCTTGCCACGCTCCTCGTCTGTAAAACCGGGATTGCGTCGGTTTGTTTTCGGATTCTTAAGGTCTATCTCGTTGTGTGCGACGTTCATATCGCCGCAGACAACTACGGGCTTTTTACTGTCAAGCTCCAAAAGATAGCCTCGGAATGCGTCCTCCCATGTCATACGGTAATCAAGACGTGCAAGCTCATCCTGCGAATTGGGGGTGTACACACAGACAAAGTAGAAGTTTTCAAACTCTGCAGTTATGACTCTGCCCTCTTTATCGTGCTCCTCAATACCGATGCCGTAAGTTACATTTATCGGCTCCTCACGGGTGAATACCGCTGTTCCCGAATAGCCTTTTTTCTCAGCATAATTCCAATACTGAAAATATCCGTCGAGAGGCAGTTCAATCTGACCCGGTTGCACCTTTGTCTCCTGCAGGCAGAAAATATCGGCATCCAAAGCTTTGAACGCCTCGAGAAAACCCTTGCCTACACATGCTCTTATTCCGTTGACGTTCCATGATATAAAAGTCTTCTGAGACATGGTGCACCTCCCATTTTATACTTCTGATTATTATATCATATATTTTTAAAAAATACCACGGTTTTTGTCCCCGAGATTGTAAACAAAGTGTTATATTTCTTTTTGATTTGTCGTTTTTAAGTATATTGCATAAAATCAGTCTCTTTTACGCTCCAATTTTATAAAACTTCACTTGACATCATAGTCTTTATGGTGTAAATTTATACTGTCAAAAGAAAGCTGGTTTTTGCTTTCAGACCATTAACAGAAAGGGGTTTTTTCCAATGAAAAAGAAACTTACCAGACTTGCTGCATTGCTTCTCGTTTTCGCAATGATTTTTGCTTTTGCAGCTTGTAAGGGCGACGACACAGACACACAGACAACTACAGCTGCCACAGGCGAAGCAGCGGATACTACCACTCCCGAAGCCGGCGACGACGCAACTGACGCTACCGAGGCCGCTTCCGGCGACGACGCAACCGATGTTTCAGAAGAGTCTACCGCTGCCGAGACAGAGACTGATGCAAACGGCAACGTTGTTGAAACTCAGGCCGCAGCTCCTGCTGCTAAACCTGCAACAACCGCTGAAATCGTTAAGTTCTACAACGATGCAACTGCAAAGGCTTTCAACGCAAAGGTCGGCTTCAAGAAGTACAGAATTACCGGCAACGAAAAAATGGACTCCAACGCTATCGTTGAAAAGTTCAAGGACGTTATCTATCAGTTCATGGGCATCGGCGCTGCCAACGCATTCAGCGAGACCGTTGTAAAAGGCAAGTGGGAAGCTGACGCTAAAAAGCACTATCTCAGAGTCAGCACGCTTACCACAGGCGATGTTACAGGTGCTTCCTGCACTCAGAGCGGTGATAACTACATTATCACTTTGAACGTCAAGCCCGGTAAAACACACGCAGAAAAGAATGTCATTCAGAACAACGCTCCCCTTGATAAGTGCGGCATCTGCGTAGGCGATGAGGATAAGGCTTACTACGACCACAAGAGAGCAAGCGTTATCTACGCTGCTATCTCCGGCATGTTCGGAAGCGCTATCGTTGACGAGAGCTACAAGAATGCTACAGTAACTGCTACTGTTAATGCTTCTACAGGCGAGCTTGTAAAGCTTGTTGTTAAGTTTGACATTGCTGTTACAACTCAGAAGACAATGGGCACCATCAGTGCTACAGGTACTTCAACAGTTACTTACTCAGATTTCAAATATTAATCGGAGTATAATCTAAAAATCAACCACCCGTGGGCAACTGCCCACGGGTGGTTTTTTAATTTATTTCATCATACATTACCTTGACGATTTTTGTACTGTTAAGACAAACTCCGCTATTGTTGCTATGATAGTAGGCTACCAAAAAGTAATCTTTTCCCTCCAGAATGGCAGGATAGCAATATCCGTTTTTCAAATCGTTTTCAAGATAAAAAAGTTCCTCTTTTTTAAACGTCACACCCTTATCCGTGCTGACAGCTAAAACATACGGCGTTCTTCCCCACGGCTCAACCTCGTCACGCATAACATGTTCGGGAATGGGATTGAATACCGCAACGGTCAGCTTACCGCAATCTTTTACGAGCATCGGCGAACAGGGTGATGAGAAAAACATGTTCGGAGACGGTGTCGACCATGTTATTCCGCCGTCGGACGAAAAGGCTTCAAACTGCCAGCCGAGGCCCGTCCTTATGTAGCACCAGAGTCTGCCGTCCGAAAGCTCATATAAACCCGGCTCCTCATATCCGTCGGGGTCTTTCTCAAACGGACTCTTAAGCTCCGTCTGCGTTTTTTGCCATGTAGCTCCGTCATCATCGGATATGAAAAAGCATACTTCTCCCGGCATGAAAACCTCTTTACCCGTGTGTACCGTATGCCTCGCAACAGCAAAGATGATGCGTCCGCACTTAAGCTTTATAACCCTGTCGTTGTTTAAAACGTAATAATCCTGCTCATCAAGGCAGTCCATACAGCTCAAAGGCTCGCTCCAGCTCTGCCCTTCGTCTGCGGAACGGGTGAGCACAATTTTATCTGTACCGTCTGCATTTTTTACAATATAGAAAGCTCCGATGTCGCCGTTGTTCATCCGCAAAAAGGATAGGCTCATTATATTCTTTGAGTTTTCGGGCTTTTTAAAAAGAACCTTGCTCTTCGACCATGTCTCTCCGTCATCCTCGGAAAACACGGCGGAAATACGGGCATTGGCATCGTCGTCCCAGCTCTCACCCAAAAACTCAGTGTAACCGAACATGACATCACCGTTTTTGAGGCGTATAAACGCTCCCTCCCCGTTTCGGGGATTGCCTTTGGATGTTCCGAGAAACAGCACTTGTCTGCCTATACTTTTCATAATAATCTCCTTAAAAACTTTTGGCATGGCGGTTTTTTATTACCGTTCAGTCTCCTACGCCAATATTATACAGCATGCAAAAAGTTTGTAAATACTATAAAAAAACAATATTTTCACACCCCTCAGACAATCTGCTCTTCTTGACACTTTTTTTCAACAAGTGTATTATAATGTTTGTTTAGGAGGGACAAAAAAATGAAACACGTGGCATCTCGCATCCTTTTAATCATTGTAGTAATCATGATGGTTTGTTTTTTGACCTGCGATATTTTTTCTATTTGGGATTCAAGACCGTTGAAATTTGCAACAAGTGCAGTGATTACTCTTTTTGGGCTTACAATGATAAATAAAAAAGATGGCCGTTTTATCAGCTTTGCCCTGATATTTACTCTCGCCGCTGATGTTTTTCTTGTTCTGTTAAACAAATATTTATACGGAGTTGCTTTATTTATAATTGCACAGCTCCTCTACTCTGTTTATTTAACCGCTATAAGCTGTAAAACCATATGGAAAGAACTGCTAAAACGTGTAGTTCCTGCCGCTATAGCAGGTTTTTCCGCGTACGCATTCGGTTTGGGTGCAAATATTGCTCTTCCTGCCGCTTATGCCGTTTGTATCGGAGTTAATATCGCTCACTCAATAGAACTTCAACACCTCAAGCCATGCAAAAACCATTTAATGCTTATGTTTGGCTTTATTATCTTTGCTTGCGGTGACATCTGCGTAGGCCTACGGCATCTGCCTCCCGATGTTATTTCCCAAAACGTTTCTTCCGTGCTCTATCTAATAACATGGATAACATATCCGCCAAGTCAGCTGTTAATTCTCGCGAGTTCAAATGCGCTAAATCTAAAAATATCACTCGCCAAAAAACGGGCTTCACACTAAGGTGAAGCCCGTTTTAAGTTTAACAGTTAGATTTTTGGAGTGATTGTCAATTCAGGGAAAAGCCAATTGAGAGAAATCAGATAGATAATCTTGTGAACAAAATTACCGATGAAAACAATGATGGGATAGAAGAACCTTGAAATAATCGAGGTATGTTCTGCTTTTTCTGTTTCTTCAGCACCGCAAATGGAACAGGTTCTTGTTTTGGTGCCGTTTTTAAAGAGCTTTCCGTCCTTGTTGTCTACCCATTCGCTCCAGCTATGATCCTGCGTTTCTTTTTCACCGCAGTCTTCTCTGGTACACTCTCTTTCGTGGCAGCAACCGTCTGTACATTCTTTCCACTCGCCCCAGCTGTGGCCGAGAGCTTCTGTATAATCGTCAACGTATGTGTGGTTGCAACCCGAACAGACATATGTTATATATCCGCCCTGTGTACAGTCGGCATCGGTTTTGGTTGCTACATAGTTGCAGTTTGCCGATTCGGTAAAGTCGCACTTGTAGCAATCTCTTGAATGAGTGCCGTCATTATTTGTTTTCCACGCTGTATATGAATGCGTATGAAGTTCAAAAGTTTTTGATTCAAGAGCGACATTACAGACTGAGCAATATCTGGTCATCTGGCCGTCATGGTCAGCGGTTGCCTCAAAATCAACCTTCCAAACACCGTCATCGTGACCGAGTGCTTTGATAGCCTCAACACCTGTCTGTACTCCGCAATCTTCACAGTAGAAGGTTTTTTGTCCGTCAAATGTGCAGGTAGGCTGAACTGTAATTGTACCGATTTTCTCTCCGTGTCCCTTTGCCGGGATAGCCTGAGTTTCATAGCAAGTATTACAGTCTGCACAGAACTTGCCCATTACGCCGTCCACGGTGCAGGTTGCCGGAGTTATAACCTGCTCGTATCCGAAAGTATGCTTGTGCTTCTCAATAGAAGTGCTTTCGAGAGCTTGGTTACACTTTGTGCAGTAACGTGTCTTTTGACCGTCGTGGTCGTCTGTTGCCTCAAAATCAACTTTCCACACGCCTTCATCGTGGCCTGTTGCAGGAATAGTTACGGTTTCATAGCAGACATCGCACTCTGCACAGAAATGTCCTTTTTCACCGGCATCGGTACATGTTGCAGGGGTTATTACTTTCTCGTATCCGAAAGTATGTGTATGTTTTTCAATCGCCTTGGTTTCGAGAACCTCGTTACATCTTGAACAGTAGCGGCTCATCTGACCGTCGTGGTCAACTGTTGCTTCAAAGTCAACTTTCCACACGCCGTTGTCGTGGCCAAGTTTCTCAATGATTTCAACATCGTAACATACGTTACAGTCAGTGCAGAAGATGCCGACTTCACCGTCGGTTGTGCATGTTGCATCCTTGAGAGTTTTCTTATAGCCTTCGGTGTGGCTGTGCTTTTCGATACTTTTTGTTTCAAGAACAGCACCGCAATCTGTGCAGTAACGGCTCATCTGACCGTCATGATCAGCTGTTGCCTCAAAGTCAATTTTCCAAATGCCATCATTATGACCTGTTGCAGGAATAACTTCAGAGCTTATCTCTGCGCCGCATACACCGCAAGAAGACTTTATACATCCGTCTTCGGTGCAGGTCGGAGGAGTGGTTACCTTAACAGGAGTATGAGCAAGCTTCTCAACCTGACGTACATCCATCTGAATTCCGCAGATTTCGCACTGCTTTACCTGAGTGCCTTCCATAAAGCAGGTTGCAGGAATGGTTGTTTTCCAATCGCTCTCTGTGCAGGTGTGATTCTCACCTGTCTGAGTAACGCAGATTTTAATAATCGGGAATGTAGATAAATCTTTATTGGTTATGTACTTTGTACTGTCGTTAACATCTTTGTAGGTTTCTTCGTCGATGCTGTATTTAAGGTAATAGTCTCCGATTTCATTTGCTGTTACAATCTGGGTATAGTTTGTTCTTTCGATTGTGACACCCGTTTCATTCGTAACGGCGTTTCCGCTAGCATCACAGACTGACCATGTGCCTTTAAGAGGAAGATATCCGTAGTAGGGAACAGCATACTGATTAAGGCCACGGGTGCCGACATCGATAAGGTCCATAGAACCGCCCTTTGCAAGGCTGTAAGAACCTGTTGAATCGGCGGTTACAATAGAAAGGTTATAGAGAGGCTCTATACCCATTAGATTAGTTTCAACACCGTTTTGCTTCATTGTGAGCGTTGCACCTGCTGCGGAAAGCGGAACGTTGCCGCGAAGCCATTCAACACATTCTCTCACCGATTTGTCGCAGTTATTCTGCGTTTTGTCTATAATCGATGACCAATTAACCACTTGCGGATGACCGCTTTCATGCGTTTTTGCAAAATAATTCTGATCCTGTTCGAAACTCGGCATATTAATATACTGAATCGAACGCTTATAAAGGTTGTCGCAAGCGGTATAACCGTTAACTGTATCACCTGCACCAAATGTTGTGCACATGCCGCCCATGGAATCCAAAGCAGCCGTGCCATTTGCCAGAGCATAGCCGTTCATTCCGAAAATGGCAACTTTATATGTAATATATACGGGGCAGTCATAGTCAAGAACAACTTCAGTTTCGCTCTTGACCTGCGAAATACCAACTTTTGTATGCGCAGGAAGAGTGACCTGTGCGCTTGATGTGTTTGTTATTGATTCGGTTATTGATTTGTTTTCGCCGTAAGCTGTTGCAATGGTTTCCTGGGTAGTAGCACCGTAACTGTATGCACCGCCTATTTTAGTAAAGAGCTTCGGGATAGATACACCGAGTGAAACCTGAACTCCGTGAGATTCACCATAGGTATGGGATTCGGTGCTCTGCATTGAGTTAGAAACGGAAATAGAGTTTGTCTGTGAAAAACTGACAGAGGCATTCGTAGCAGAACGGGTAGGGTTGGTAGTATAGCTTACAAATGCGTTGCCCGCCGAGGAGGAGTTGTACTCAACACCGGGAGCATTATCAGCATCGGCCTCTTCCAAAGTGTCATAACCTTCGGCAGCAGTTACAAATTCTACGCCTTCAGCCGCAAAAGGAATCAGCTCAAAATCATAAAACGCAAGGCCGAACGAAGAAAAGGAGAAGGGCGGTCCTGGTATCAGATCCGAAGGTGTGTTCTCCTTGCTTGTTGCAAAGGCTGCGATTATGGGCTTTCCTGTTGTACCCTTAAGGAATTCAAAGCCGTCCTCGCTTCCTGTCGCAGCTTTAATTATATCCTCTTCCGAGAGGGTGATGCCGGCTGATGAGTTTATCAGGGATTTTGCCATTTCACGCTGGACAGATTCAAAGCTGGAATAATACTGCAGACCTGTTGCGTAGGCATATCCGTCTGTAAGGCTGTTTGCTACACCTGTTTCGAATTTGGAGCTTGAACCGAGAACCTCAGCCAGGTTAAAGTCACCTGTTTTTTTCGTATCCTGTGTAAACATGGTGTCAAAGGTCGTCGAGGTCGGAGAACTGCAGAAATATCCGGCACCGGCACCGGCATCTTCAAAAATATTACTTGCAATATTTGCCCACATTTCAGCGGTTGAAACACCGTTATATTCGGCACTAAGTGCCTTTATGTAGAACTCAGGCACATTATTTGCTCCACTTGCAAGCAATCCGCCGTCGGCGATGTCATAATATAACAGGCCGTCCGCAGTTGTTACACTCTTGATTCCCGTTTTTTTGTCGCCGTCCATGTAGTATTCAACGGTAGCACCCGCCGCTGAAACGGCACCTAAGCACCAACTGCTTGAAAACACAACGGTGAAACAAAGAACGAGAGCAAGAGCAGCTTTTAATCTTCGTTTCATAAAAAACCTCCTTGTATATAATAATTTAAATTTAAGGCTCAACTATATTGAAATCGGCATTGGCAGCAACATCAAACTGATTGAGGTTATTGACTATAAGCTCAAGTTTTGATGCGTCACCTTCCAGCTTCATTGAAGCGGTGATTTTTTGCATATCTCTCCGAAGAATCAATGCCAACGCATTTTTGGGACAGGTTATTGTAAGATCTGCTGAATCCGATGAAGCATTTTCATATTGAAGCAGGGCACCGTTTTTAAAGCGAATCATCATCTTCTCTTTTGTATCAGTGAGATTTACGTTGATTGTAAAGTCCTCAGCTGAAAGAGCCTGCTTGTCAAGAAGGATTCCGACGTAGTCAAATATCATTTCGGCTGTCATATTCAAAAGGATACTGCCGTCTGACTTTGCGTTTGCTCCCTTCTCTGCCGCATTTCCTGTTCTGAGTTCGAGAGCCGCAGAAAGGTACGCATTTCGCCATGTTCCGGACTCAGCCTGATATCCGAGCTGTTCAAGAGCGTCGGCACAAAGGAGTCTCGCCGCAGTATTTTCAGGGTCGGCATAAACCAAGACGTTTGTTACCTCAGCAACCCATTGGTATTCTCCCTTATCAAAATCCTCTTTTGCTTTTCTGAGAACTTCGTTGGTGTCCCCAAGATATTCAACCCACTTTTTCGCACTGTCAGTAGGCGTTAACGGATTAAGGTTTACGGGATTGGCATCGTACCAACCCATGTATTTCTGATAAACGGCCTTGGAGTTGTGAGCAACCGTTCCGTAATACTGTCTTGTGTACCAGTTTTTCGCAAGCTCCGCAGGAAGCTCGATCATGTTTGAGATCTCATCAGATGTATAGCCTTGGTTGATATACGTTAATGTCTGGTCGTTGATGAATTTATAGATTGAAGCGGTATTTGCAAGATAATCGTTTACAACATCGTTACCCCAATGTGGCCAGTTGTGCGACTGGAAAGTAACCTGAGCTTCGTCACCGTAAAGCGAGATTGCCTCGGTTATGTATTTTGCCCATGCGTTTCCGTCACGGATCTGAGCACCTCTGAGGGTATAAAGATTGTGCAGGGTGCCTGTGCAGTTTTCTGCAACCCAAAGAGCCTTGTGCTCGGGGAACCAGGTGTTCATTTCAGCGGGAGCTTCTGTGCCGGGCGTCATCTGGAATTCCATTGTGACTCCGTCTATAACGTGGGTTTCGCCTGTTGTCTTGATTTCAAAAGTGGGGCGTATAAATGAGACGGTACCTGTAGACTGACCCATGCCTATACCCATTGCCATTCTGCCCGTTTCAGACTGCTCAAGGAAAACGCCGTACTGATATGAAGCTCTTCTGCCCATACCCTTGCCGGCATAGACGTTTTCGCTGACGGCGTGTTCTGTAAACCCTTCGGGAACAATAATCGCAACCTTACCGCTTGCAAGTTGCTCTTCAAGCGAAAGAGAACTGTCTGCTACCTGATCCTCGGATATAATACCTTTTATTCCGCCGTAGTGGTCAACATGCGGATGGGATATGATAACTGCCTTGACAGGATGTTTGCCGAGGTTCTTCTCAACAAGTTGCATTGCGGCCTGAGAGCACTCCACACTCATAAGAGGATCGAAAACTATCCAACCGCCGTCACCCTTGACAAGAGTCATGTTTGCCATGTCATATCCTCTTACCTGATATATGTCCTCACAAACCTCGAAAAGACCGTAAGCGTGGTTGTTTTTTGTGTTCTCCCAAAGGCTGGGATTTACCGTATCGGGACACTCTTTATAATCGTCAACAAAGCTGTGAGCTTTCTGACTCCATACAACATTTCCGTTGCTGTCTTTGAGTTCGAGAACCTCGGGTGCATCAATCAGACCCTTTGTTGCAAACTCATATTCTGTAGTGTCCTCAAAATCAAGAACTGAATAAATTGCTGAATTGACTTTTACGGTTTGTTTGGTTGCCGCCTTGGTTTCTGCTGTGAGTCCAAGCTCGTCAACAATATTTGTGTCACCTGTTGATTTACAGGCGGCAAAGGAGAATATCATTGCAAAAACAAGGATAAAAGATAATATTTTTTTCATTGTTAACCTCTCAATATAAAAGTTTACTGTCCCTTTAAAGAACCCGTGTTTGCCACTGTTTATTAACAGTGCTTTCGTCGGGCATACAGTTATTTCTTCTTTTTTATATCTTCTGTGATTTCATCAAGCATTTTGTCATTGGTCTTTTTAACATACTCAATAAACTCATTAAGAATTCGTTTGCCTATGCTGCGGTAATCCATTGCAAGAACTTTTTCAATTTTCATCTTGCGCATTCCCTCGGGCACATTGTATATATTCAAAATCTGGCCGAGTGCACCCGCTATTCTTACATCAAGCGGTACAGAAAAATCGGTTGTCATGAGGGTAGAATATTCAATACCCGAAACCAAGGTTTCTGCTTCTGCAAACTGTTCGTCCGACCACGTTCCACAGTATGGGGCAAAAACCGTTTTTGCTCTTTGCGTATCATTTTTGCGAATAATGTCAAGACACATCGGGCTTTGATAAGCAGCGACAAAGAAGTCTTTCGCAATCTCATCTTCCTCGCAGGCCGATGCCATTGACATCAGTTCAAGGCAAATCGCCATAACGGAGCTTGTACCGTCACTCATTTCTTCTATCAGTTTCCTCTGAAAGTCGCAAAGCATTTTAACAAGCACCGCAAGAAGATGCTCCTTTGTGTGGTAATGATATGTAAGGTTTCCGGTTGATATTTTAAGCTCATTCGCTATCATCTTCGGCGATGTTTTTGAATACCCTACTGTAAGAAAAAGCGAAGTCGTGACTTGAATAATTTCTTGCTTGGTCAGTTTTGACTTGTCAGTTTCCGCCAATCTGTCACCTCCTGTTTATTTGTCTTTACATACCCATCGGGCATATTTTAGCACTGTTGCTAAAATATGTCAATATTTGCGTTACTTTTGTTGCATTTTTTAATTGCATATGTCAGATGTTTAGTATGAAACACACTAAAAACCACCTGCTACGTCCGTGCGTATTGAGAAAAATATTTTCATCAACGCTTGACTCCCTATAAAAAAGCTCTTCGTTTCCGATATTGCAATCAACTTATGAATTGTTTAAAAATGTAAAAGGAGCTTGTCTTTATGGATTTGTCTGCAAAAGTTATACCCAAAGAAAAGCACAGCTTAAGAAAAATTGCTGTATCGTTGACTTAATCTTATTTTAACAATATAATTTAATTAACAAATAAAAACAGGGGGGCTGCATATGTTAGACAAAATTTTTGTGCTGCTGAAACTCAGCTACAGAGAAATCTGGGCTGTGAAAAAACTTTTTGAGTATATCCACAACCTGTTCTCTTCCTTTTCAATAAAAGGATTTTTTGCACAACTGCTTGCAATTGTTGAGATTTTTCAGATGCTTCTTTTCGGTCTTCCTCTGACCCCCAGAGGCGAGCCTCTTGATTTAACAGGCTACAGCCTTGTTTTTTACGACGAGTTTGAAGGCTCTTCGCTTAACACCGACGTCTGGGCACACAGAGGAACGGGCCCCAGAAGAGGCGGCTACAATGCATCGAGTCAGGTCAAAGTCAAAAACGGCAACCTGGTTATTTCAGGTGAATATCTTACCGACGGAAAATACGGAGAAGGGTGGTATACCGCCGCTGTAAAGCTCAGAGAAAGATATAAATACGGATATTTTGAAATCCGTTGTATCTGCAACGCAAGCCCCGGCTATTGGAGTGCTTTCTGGATTCAGGCAGACGCTCCGTACACCGCCTCAATTTCAAAGGGCGGCATCGGCGGTGCTGAGTTGGATATTTTTGAGTCGAACTGCTATAACGACAAAGATAAATATTGCATAACCCACGCTATCCACTGTGCCGGTGTTGACGGCAAGCCCGAGGGCTTCCAATCTGCAAATCTCGGCAAGTTCTACGGCAAGAATATAACCACCGAATATAACACTTACGGTCTTGAATGGACAGAGGACGAATATATTTTCTATGTCAACGGCGTTGAAACCATTCGTTCCACTTTCGGAAACGGTGTTTCTCAGGTAGAAGAGGATGTTATCGTCTCCCTTGAAATTCCCGAGCTTAAAAAGTTAGAGGGCTTCGATAAAGACTCTTTCAAAACCGAGTTTATTGTTGACTATGTAAAAATCTATCAGAAATAAAGACTAAACCAAAGACAAAGGAGTGCAGACACTAATGAAAAACGCTGTTAAAAAACTGATTGCCGTTTTGCTTTGTGCGGCAATGCTTGTTTCAATCGGCCCGACAGGTGTTTTTGCCGCAACCGTCAAAACAGATTGCGGCGGCACTTGCGACATCTGTCCATCAATCATCGTTCCCGGCATAGGCCAGTCAAACGTCTGGGCACTTGATGAAAACGGTGACTATCTTCTTGATGAAAACGGCAAAAAAATCAACTGCTTTCCTGCCTATTTCAACGTCAATTCTATTGTTAAAAGCGTTCTTGCTCCCGCACTTTTTACTCTCTTCTTGCAGCGTGATATCGGACTTTCAGACGCACTTTGCAATGTTGTTCGCGACGCCTTTGAGGTTAATATGTGTGACGAAAACGGCAAAAACACAGGCAATGTCGTCGTTGAAAAATACCCCTATTCCCTTGCCGCATGCAACGACTATGAAAAGCAACAGATTTATAACAACATTCCGATTCGCAAATTTGCCGAACAAGCAGGCGAGGACCACCTCTACTACTTCGCCTATAACTCATTCGGAAACAACTATGACACCGTAACCGAGCTTTATAATTTTATTCAGACGGTAAAGGCTGAAACAGGTCACGATAAAGTCAATATCGTTCCTATCAGCATGGGCGGCTCAATTGCCAACGGACTGCTTGAATATTATCCAAAAGTTATGGATGACCTTGAAAAAGTTGTTTATATCGTTCCCGCACTTAACGGTTCAACAATCGTAGGCGACCTTTACACAAAGAACTTCACTTTCCTTAAAACGGAGTTCCTTTATAACGGCTTTCTTGAAACACTTATGGATGAAGAAACCGCAAGAATGATTGAAGTTATCGCCAGAATTCTTCCAGACGAGGTTTTAATGGGCATTCTGGAAAATGTGGCCGACTGCCTTGTTGAAGAAGTGGCCGCCAACGTCACCAGCCTTTGGGGACTTTGTCCCAAGGAGTATTACCCCGAAGCGTCAAAGGCACTTCTTGGTTCAAAGCCCGAAATAAAGCGCCAGACCGATATGTTCTATCGGGCACAGCTCAACTCACACAAGAATATTCAGACCCTTGTCGATAAGGGGGTTCAGGTTTTCAACATCGTTGACTACGATGTACCGCTTTATCAGATAGGCAACTCCTGGAACAATGATAATGCAGACGGCGTTATCCAGCTTTCCTCAACAGCTATGGGTGTTCACAGTGCCATCGTCGGCGAAACTCTCGGCGACGGCTATAAGCAGGCAAACACAAGCAAAAACTGCTCCGACCCCACGCACAACCATATTTCTCCCGACAATGTTGTTGACGCCTCAACGGGACTTCTTCCCGACACAACATTCTATTTTGACGGTCAGAACCATGAAAAAACCGCAAGAAACGATATCATAATTTCGCTTGCAGTAAAAATTCTTGCAACTGACGATATCAAGGATGTTTATTCCTCACCCGATTATCCTCAGTTTAACGCCAGAAGAGATATAAGGGCTCTCCAAAACGCCTATATTCCTACAGCAAAAGCGGTTGATACCTCAACGCTGAGCGACGAGGATGCCCGTGAGCTTGCTCTGGCTATCGCCGAAGCGGAAAACTTTGTAACCGGCACGGTTTGTTATGACGGACAGCAGGAAGAAGTTGAGGACAGACTTATAAACATTCTTGTTAAAACGGGTAATTGGACGGTAGATGAGCCCGAAGAGCCTTCAAAGCTCTTTACTGTTCTGAGCCTCTTACTTTATAACCACTTTGGAACAGACGGATATTCCGAGCTGCTCGCGGATGCAGTCAGCACGCTTCTGGAAATCTTTTCCAAGGTTATGAGCATTGTACAAATGCTGTTGGCTAACGCTTAACAATAAACAAAAAGAGGGACTGTTCTCGATTGAACAGGCCCTCTTTTTTTACGGGCTTTCGAATCCCTTGCCTATAAAAAAATTAAAGGATACGGAAAAAATTCCGTATCCTTTAATTGGTGCGCTGCAAGGGGTCTTACAGTACACTTTTCTCTCTTCTCGTTTTCTGCCGCTTGTCTGTTCACTCTTTTCTGCTCAACCCCACGCCCTAAAAACAGTC
>JAZUNO010000024.1:0-2566 GCA_045604185.1 Acutalibacteraceae bacterium
GATTTTTCTGCCGTCCGCCGACTTTTATTTATTAACCACGTTTCTCGGTTCGCCGTCAATAAAGGCTTTGATATTACCTTTCAGGATTTCTATAAGTCTTGTTCTGGTTTCAAATCCTGCCCAAGCAACGTGAGGTGTTACGGTGCAATTTTCGCATGAAAGCAGGGGGTTGTCTGCTGCGGGCGGCTCTGTTGAAAGAACATCTACTCCTGCACCTGCAAGCTTACCGCTTTTAAGAGCTTCGGCAAGAGCGACCTCGTCAATCACGGGGCCTCTTGACGTGTTAACAAGGAAAGCCGACGGTTTCATCTTTGATATGAATTCTTTGTTTACCATTTTCTCGGTCTGCGGAGTGAGGGGACAGTGAAGCGATACGAAATCGGAAACTTTGAGCAGTTCATCAAGCTCTACGAATTTTGTGCTTCCTTGAGCGGTGCCGGGCTTTGATGAACGTGAGTGAGCTACGATATTCATGTTGAAAGCTTCAGCGATTTTTGCAACCTCACGTCCTATCTGGCCGTATCCGATAATACCGATAGTTTTTCCCTGAAGTTCCATGAGCGGAGATTTCCAGAAGCAGAAATGACGACAGTTGCTCCACTCGCCGTTTTTAACAGCATCGTTGTGAATACTGACTTTGTTTGCGTGTCCGAGCAAAAAAGCAAAAACAAGCTGAGCGACAGCGGCTGTGCTGTATGACGGTACATTTGAAACGGGAATTCCTTTTTGCTTTGCAAAATCGATGTCTACAACATTGAAGCCTGTGCTGAGCAAGGCTATAAACTTAAGGTCGGGCAATTGAGCCATGACTTGTGCGTTTATAGGTGTCTTGTTGGTTATTATAATATCGTAACCGAGTGCACGCTCGACTATTTTATCAAGGGGCGTGTAGTCGTATACGGTGTACTCACCGAATTCGTTCAAGAAGTCCCAGGACAGGTCACCGGGATTTGTGGTGTATCCGTCAAGAATTACAAATTTCATGTTTGTTTCCTTTCCTTTATGATTGGGATCCTTTGCTCTGCTCGTTCATTACCGATGCACAGCAGAACAGTGCGGCGCAGAAGGTTTGCGGCGTAATATCCGCCACAACCCAGAGTCTGCGTTTTTCGGCAGGAGTCATTGCGGCTTTAAGCATGATTTTTAAGCAGTAAGCCAAAAGAAACTTCTTGTCAAAGTTGTCAATTACCAGCTTTATAAGGTCGATACTCAAACCCTTGTCAAGTTTTTCGGAAAGTTCATTAACCTGTTCGCCATGTTCGTCTGTGATAAGAGCTGTACAGCTTTCGAGTATGGACTTGTTTATGGATTCCATTGTATAGACTTGCGTGGGGTCAAGCTCGAATATTTCTGCGGCGGCTTCGGCACAGTAGAGTACGTTTGAGTTAAATTCAAACGGTCTGTCGTCATAACCTCGCAAAAAATTCAGTATACTTTCTCTGCCGTTCTTTTCAAATCTGCTTGCATTGGGCAGGCCTGAAAAGATGTATTCAAACTTAGATGCGCAGTGTGCTTCAAACTCGGTTATCTTATACTTTTCGTATCTCTTGAAAGAATAGTAATATCCGTCCAGCAGACCGAAAGCTTTATAAGTGTCGAGCTCGCCTTGCTTCATGTGCAACAGCGATGTTTCTCTGTCAAACATCAGCATACCGCCAAACTTATCAGTCAGAGGCCGTTTGCTTGCAATATATCGGAATTTCACGTCTTCAAAATCCTTGAGTCTTGTTCCCGAGCTGCTGCCTATGTTCACGATTACGACTTCTTCGGCACCTGCGTCAATGGCCATTTGTATCGGCATATTGTCGGAGTATCCGCCGTCAACGAAAGAGACTTCGCCGATTTTGTATGACTTCATAAACGGAAACGCAGCTGCACTTGCAAGCACATAGTCGGCGGCTTTGCCTACGGGGATATCTTCGATGAACATTTCCACGGGTTTTATTTTCGGAAAAGTTGTAGTTACAAGTCCGAAACGGACGGGTGACAGCCGCAGGCTTTGCTCATCCATGAGGCCTTTGACTAAGTTCTGGAGAGGAGTGTAATCCGCACCGCCGTTGAGCAGAGCTTCCTTTGCAATTGCTTTAAGGTGCGTTTCGTGATGAGGGCTTTCCTCGTTTGAGTAGTTTACAAATTTTTCAAAAACGCTGTCCATGCTCATGTTTTGCCATATGTCAAGAGCATCGTCGTATTTATCAAGAGCCATCAGAGCACCGTTGAGAGCACCGACAGACGTACCCGTTACAATGTCGGGATAAAATCCTATTTTACGCAGAGCGGTCCATGCACCTATCTGGTAACCGCCTTTGGCACCGCCGCCGCTTAACACAACAGCTTTTTTACCCATTGTTATTCCTCCTGTCGGAATAGAATATATAATATTTGTAATTATATCATATGCAAACAATTAACGAAAGATATTTTAATAAAATACATATTTCGGTTGAAAAGATTGGAAATATGTTATAAAATTATAATGAGTAAGTTTGGGGTGAAACTTTGAAGAAGCGTTTGGACAAAAACCGCATTATAAACATTTTGGGTTGCGCTTGCTTGGTGGCGGCGG
>JAZUNO010000025.1:0-2701 GCA_045604185.1 Acutalibacteraceae bacterium
AGTAAACTGAAAAACATCCTGAATACAATAGATTACGATAAATACCCGGACATTGTTTCTATTATTGAGTGCAATATCTCGGATGATGGTACCGTATATATGGATGCTTTTGATCTTGCTGTTAAACTGCATGATGCAGACGGTGCTGAAATTTTGCCGAAGGAAGTAGCGGATTTGCTCCTTGAAATTTACATGGAAGAAATAGAAAATGAAAATGCAGACGCCATGACAAATCTCGGAGCCTTGTATTATACTGGCAGATGCGGTGAACAAAACTACGAAAAAGCCGTAAAGTACTATTCTATGGCGGATAAGCGTGGTGAATGGCAAGCCACCGAAAACTTGGGGTATTGCTACTATTACGGTCGCACAGGTGAGGTTGACTACAAAAAAGCATATCACTATTTTGTGAAAGGGGCTCTTGATAATCATCTTAACTCTTTGTACAAAATTGGTGATATGTACAAAAACGGCTATTATGTTGAAAAAGATGAAAAAGAAGCATTCTGTATTTACAGCCGTTGTTATGAGCAAATGACAGAATTTTATGCAGAATTGATTGGTGCTGATATTTGTATGCGTATGGGCAATGTCTATTATTATGGTATTGGTACAGAAAAGGACTATGAACTTGCCCTTGGATTTTATCAAGAAGCAGAACAGCACTATTATAGGAAAATAAACAGAGGCGATTTCTTCGCCCGAAAAGGACTTGAGAGTGTCATTGAAAAACAAAACAAAATCAGAAAGATTCTTTTAAACGAACTTCCTTCTTTTGAATGGAAAGACTAAACAAAACTAGGTGGAAATATGCTGGATTTAGAAATGGATGGATTTTATTGTAAAGAGTGTAATGATTTGCACCCTACACTTTTTTGGCATAAATTGTATGATGATTATAAGAGAACCAAAGAAGAAGCCATTATCTTTTTTAAGGAGAATGCAAAAACATTTGGAAAAACAATTACCGATGAAGATGCCCTTGGTTTTTATTATAAGAATATGTGCTTGGTCGGACTAGAGTATTCTGAAGAAATGGGAGAGTGCGTAATTTGTAAAAACAAAACACACTATAAGGGAATAAAAACCAAACAGTTTATTTGTTCAGATAAATGCAAGTACGCGGCGGAGTGATTTCACTCCGCTGGTTTAATATAAACTGCGTTTTTGCGAAATCTAAACTTGCGAATATTATAAATCCTTATATGAGGTCGGCGATAAATTATTTTTTATTTTATGTCGACTTTTTTATTTTTGTACGCTATACTGTTATGTGTACAAAAAACGAACACAACGCTATAGGAGGTTGTTATGAGTAGAGAAAAATTGGGAAGCCGTCTTGGCTTTATTTTGCTTAGCGCCGGTTGTGCAATCGGTTGCGGAAATGTCTGGAAATTTCCGTGGCTGACGGGTCAGAACGGCGGTGGTGGATTTGTATTGATATACCTTTTGTGTATTATACTCATCGGTCTGCCCGTTATGACAATGGAGCTGGCGTTAGGCCGTGCCTCTCAAGCCAGCCCGGTAAAAATGTATCAGAAGTTGGAGAAGCCGGGACACAAATGGCACATTCACGGATATTTTGCGTTGATTGGCAATATCTGTCTGATGAGCTTTTATACCACTGTTGCCGGATGGATGATTTACTATTTTTACAAATTTTTGGTGGGTCAGAATCAGGCTCTATCCTTTACCGGAATGTTGTCGAGTGCTCCTGTCAATGTAGGCTTTATGGCGATTGCGGTAGCACTCGGATTTTTGGTTGTCAGCTTCAAGCTGCAGGGCGGACTTGAACGCATTACCAAATATATGATGGTTGCACTGTTGGGAATAATGATAGTGTTGGCAGTACGTAGCTTTACCATGGAGGGAGCCGCTGAGGGCCTGAAGTTCTATCTTGTGCCTGACTTTTCAAAAATCACAGGCTCAACTGTTGTGGCGGCTATGAATCAGGCTTTCTTTACATTGTCGTTGGGTATTGGTTCAATGGCGATTTTCGGAAGCTATCTGGGCAAAGACCGTTCGCTGTTGGGTGAGTCTGTAAACATTGCTGCGCTGGATACTTTTGTAGCTATTGTTGCAGGATTAATTATTTTCCCCGCTTGCTTTACGTATGACCTTGAAGTGCAGGCAGGTCCCGGACTTCTTTTCAACACAATGGCTACCGTCTTTAATAATATGGACGGCGGACGTTGGTGGGGTGCACTGTTCTTCCTGTTCATGGTTTTTGCAGCGATGTCTACCGTCTTTGCGGTGTTTGAGAATATTCTTGCCTGCGTACGCGAGATAACGGGATGGTCACGTCCCAAAGGCTGCGTTGTTTGCGGTATAGGAATTTTCATTTTGTCTCTGACTACTGCTCTCGGATACAGCGTTTGGACAGACTTCCAGCCATTTGCTGCAGGTTCAAGCGTGTTGGATATATGGGATTTCATCGTCAACATGAATCTGTTGCCGCTCGGTTGCCTTGTGTACACCCTGTTCTGCTGTAACCGTTTCGGCTGGGGCTGGGACAATATGTTGGCCGAGGCAAATGCAGGAAAGGGCATGAAAGTTCAGAATTGGATGAAACCGCTGTTCCGCTATGTGATACCCGTTGTTGTAATATTCCTGTATATTTACGGACTGTTTACTTTCTCTTGGAAGTAATTGCAGGAGTTGTGTGATTTTTAAATATTAAAAGGTCCCCGTACAGAAAGTA
>JAZUNO010000026.1:0-29684 GCA_045604185.1 Acutalibacteraceae bacterium
CTGAAGAAATAAAGCCGATATTGCGGTTGACTTTAATAGATTTAATAAAAAATAAAAAGATTAATTTGTTTTATGTTGGAAATCAAGGAAAATTTGATTTTATGGTTAAGAAAATGCTAAAAGAATTAAAAATTGATTATCCGAAAATCAACTATGTAGTAGTCCTTGCATATATGCCGAGAAAAAGAAATGATTTTGATTATGGGGAGTATGCTGATACAATCTATCCCGAAGAACTTGAGAAAACACCTTTTAAGTATGCAATAAGCAAACGCAATAAGTGGATGATTGATAAATCTGATTATGTTGTAACTTATGTTAAACATACTGTCGGTGGTGCCGCACAGTTTAAGGCTCTTGCCGAGAAAAAAGGGAAGATAGTTCTTAATCTTTTAGATGAAAATAAATATTAAAAAAGCAGAGCTGAAAATCAGCTCTGCTTTTCCATATCTTCAAATATTTCTTTGGCACGTGCGATAAGAGCGTTGCTCTCATTTCCTACTTTTTCATCAATGACTTCTTCAAGCAGTGTTGACAGAACAGCACCCAGCGTTTTGCCTTCGGGAATGCCGTTGTTCATCAGTATACGTCCGTTGACAGCCAGACTTTTGAGTGTCAGGCAAGGCTCAAGGGCGGCAAGTTCCTGAACCAACTGTTCAGCGGCGGAAATCTGTTCAAGGCGATAGCGGTACTCAGGGGATTGAGAGAGCACGTCGGCACGCATGACTTTGAGAAGATTGAGTATTCTCGGAAGACCGAAACGGGCAAGATATTTTTTCATCTGCTCGGGTTTTTCGTAAAGCTCCCAACGGTCGTGGTTGTTTACAAGGAAAAGCACTTCGTCACGGAATTTATTGGAAACTTTCAGTTGCGACAGAATGTCTGCGGCAATTTCTGCACTCACTTTCTGATGCCCATAGAAATGAGCTTTTCTGTCTGTGTCGAATGTTTTTGTTGCAGGTTTTCCGCTGTCATGCAGAAGCATGGCAAAACGCAAGACAGGGTCAGCAGGCACGTTTTCAAGAGAAAACAGAGTGTGCTCATATATATCGTAGCAGTGGTGCGGATTGTCATGGCTGTTTTTGTGCATGGGTTCAAGCTGCGGTAAAACGGTAAAGAGTACGTCCGCAAATTCGGTTAAAATTCTGTGTGCACCGTCACCGCAAAGAAGCTTTGTAAGCTCTTTTAAAACCCGCTCAACAGAAATGTTTTTAAGCAGAGCACGGTTTTTGTGTATACTCTCGGCGGTATCGGTGTCTATTTTAAACTCCAGAACGCTTGCAAAGCGGAGTCCTCGAAGAATACGCAGAGCATCCTCGTTAAAACGCTTGTCCGCATCACCTACACAGCGTATAAGCCGATTGTTTAAATCCGATTGTCCCTCAAACGGGTCGGATAGGCCATGCGTGGGGCAGTAGGCCATGGCGTTTACCGTAAAATCACGGCGTGCAAGGTCGGCGGTAAGGTCGGATGTGAACTCAACACTTTTCGGGTGGCGGTTATCCTCATACTCGCCGTCAAGGCGGAAGGTGGTTATCTCAAGCGGAACACTGTCTATTACGACAGTCAGCGTGCCGTGTTCAATTCCTGTTTCAATACAGTGAAAATCGGAGAAAACCGCTTTCATTTGGTCGGGAGTTGCCGAAGTCGTGATGTCCCAATCGTCGGGAGTTTTGCCCATGAGAGAATCCCTGACGCATCCGCCTACAGCAAAGGCTTTAAAACCCGATGCTTCAAGCATCGAGATAGCTTTTTGTACGTATGGCGGCATTTTTATCTTCATTCGGACACCCCTTTCTGTTTACAATATTAACATTTTATCTTATAATTATCAAGGATACCCTATTAAAGTTAAAAATATTTCATGGCAAAGGAGTTTTAACTTTGAACATACAAATTTTCGGCAAATCAAAGTGCTTTGATACAAAAAAAGCAGAGCGTTATTTTAAAGAGCGCAGAATAAAATATCAGCTCATAGACGTTGCAAAATACGGAATGAGCAAAGGTGAATATAACAGTGTCAAAAACGCTGTGGGCGGAATGGACAAGCTGTTTGACGAGAAGTCCAAAGCCTACGAAGAGCATTTTATAAAATATCTCGCCTCGGCAGAGGCCAAAGAAGAGAAGCTTCTCGAACATCCCGAACTTTTTAAAACACCGATAGTCAGAAACGGAAAACAAGCTACAGTCGGCTATTGTCCCGACGTGTGGAAGACTTGGGAATAATAAATCTTTCTTTTTTCGACACGGTGTGGTATACTTCTCTCAATTGAATATGGGAACGGTAGGCGTCAAAGTTTGGGCAAAAGCCTTGACCGCGACTTAATAAGGAAACGGGTGCAAATCCCGTGCGAACTCGTCGCCGTAACGGAGTAGTCTTAACACATTATGTCACTGAGCAATCGGGAAGGCGTGTGAGGATGTTGATACCAAAGCCGGAAGACTTACCTGCTGATTCGTACAAAGAGCCACGAGACCCTGGCGTTCGTACAAGAGAAACTGCCTTAGGGGTGACAAACATAATCTGAACCTGCCCGAAAGTGAGCCTTTTCAGTCATTTTCGGCTTTTCGGGTTTGAAAGGCGATAGCCTGTCTGCACCCTCAAAATCCAAAAATCATCTGAAAAAGCTTAACTTTCGGGTCGAAGATTTTTTATCGTGAGGATTTTTGGCAATTCAAGGAACAAAACACAGCAAATCCTTACGGATTTGCGAGTATTTTAACGAAGAAGTGGCGAAAAGCATCCGATAAAAAACACGGTTCGGATTATATTTGTCACCCTAAGCGGTTTTGATTGTATTTTCCTCCGCCTTTGTATTGAGCGTTCCATGTTCAAAAAAAGGAAAGGAGGTTATTTTTATGAGCGAGAAAAAATCAAACAAAAAAATAATTATCGCTGTCAGTATTGTACTTGCAATTTTAATTGCAGGGTCAGCTCTTGTCTACCATTTCTATGGTCCGAGTACACAGCAGGGCTCAAAAGAAATCACTGTTGAAATCGTCTTTGCACAGGGAGACTCAAAAACAGTGGAAATCAAAACAGACGCTGAATACCTCAGAGGTGCTTTGGAGGAAGAGGACCTGGTTGAGGGCGACGAGGGCGAATACGGTCTGTTCATAACAGCCGTTGACGGCGTGAAGGCAGACTCACTGAAAGAACAGTGGTGGTGCATTACAAAGGGCGGTCAGACAGTAGTGACCGGTATTGATTCAACCCCCATTCAGGACGGTGATAAGTTTGAACTCACACTCAAAACAGGCTATGACTTCTAAGGCAGGAGTTCGCAGCGGTCTTGTTGACGCAGCGGTGTTTGCGTTGCTCGGTGCACTGCTTCTTGTGGTGCAGGTAGCACTCGCGTTCTTGCCCAACATAGAGCTTGTTTCGTTGTTGATTATTGTCTATACAACGGTTTTCGGCATAAAAGCGCTCATTCCCACAGCGGTGTTTATAGTTGGTGAGTTTTTGATTTACGGCTTTGGTCTGTGGAGCATAAACTACATCTATATCTGGCCGTTGTTGGCGGTCATAGCGTTTGTTTTCAGAAAGAACCGCTCACCGTTAATCTGGGCACTGATTTCGGGCTTTTTCGGTCTGTCGTTCGGTGCACTGTGTGCGATAGTGCAGGCCTTTGTAGGCGGATTGGCTTTCGGCGTTTCGTATTGGATAAGCGGAATTCCGTTTGACCTTATGCACTGTGCAGGGAATTTTGTAACAGCGTTACTGTTGTTCAAGCCGTTGAATAAAGCACTCGAAACGGCGAAGAAAAGAATCGGACGGATATAAAACTAAAAAACAGCCTTGCAGGTTTTTCTGCAAGGCTGTTACTTTTTATTTTTCTGTGCCCGTCTGTTCAACAAAGCTATGCTCAATGGTTATTACGGTATAGTAATTGTCTCCGAGGGCTTTGAGGTGAGTGTTGATAAGGTCAAATATTTCCATTTTCTTCATTTTGCACTTGTGGGGAACAACGAGGTCGAAGATGAGGTTTGTGTGTGTCGGGCCGTCAACCATTCTGAAATCGTGTATTGTAAACGAAGGGTCAACTTGCTTTACGATGCCCGACAGCTTTATGCGCATGTCGTTCACTCTTTCGTCATCAATGACAATCGGGTCAAGGTGTATGACCGTTTCAATTTTATACTTGTGTTTTATGTCACGCTCGATTCGGTCTATGGTATCGTGGCTTTTCATTATATCCTCGGTGGCGGATACTTCTGCATGAGCAGAGGCGAAGATTCGGCTCGGGCCGTAGTCGTGGATGATGAGGTCGTGCACACCGATAACACCATCGTAGGATAGAATCTCTTTTTCAAGATTCATTACAAGCTCGGGGTCGGGAACTTTTCCAAGAAGCACGCCCAGAGTATCCTTGAATATGCTGATTCCCGTATAGACGATAAACAGTGCAACGATTATACCCATATAGCCGTCGAGCGGGACAGCAGTAAACTTTGAGAGGATGAGCGCTATCATTGAAACAGCGGTTGCGGCTGTATCACTTAAACTGTCCATCATAACAGCACCCACGGCAGGAGAGTTTATGCGTTTGCCGATACTGCGGTTAAAGAGTGCCAGCCATATCTTTGCACCGATTGACAAAACGAGCACGATGAGAGCACCGACGCTGAACTCAATCGGTGCAGGATTGATGATTTTATCAACGGACGAGCGGATAAGCTCAATACCCATCATCAGCACAAGAAAGGCTACGGCCATAGCACTTATGTATTCTATTCTGCCATGACCGAACGGGTGCTCCTCGTCGGCAGGCTTGTTTGCAAGCTTGAAGCTGAAAAGGGTCACCGCTGAAGACCCTGCGTCAGAAAGGTTGTTTGCGGCGTCCGCAGTTATGGCAATACTGCCCGTAACGGTTCCGACTGCAAATTTTGCTACGGTGAGCAGAATGTTACAGACGATGCCCACTATACCGCTCAATATTCCGTACCTTGCACGTACATTCGGGTCGTCGGGTTTGTCGCTGTTTTTAACGAACAGTTTTATCAAAAGCTTTGTCATAAAATCACCCCAGATTTCTTCTCCAATGGAACAGATATTGTTGAGCTATTCCGCTGACTCCTGCCATGCATTCGGGCAGGCCGTCGGGATACAGCTCGCTTACAACTCTTCTCACCCAGACGTCCACGGGAAACGCATCAACGTCACCGAAACCGAACAGAAGAGTACATTCTGCGACCTTTACGCCGACACCCTTGATTTTTAAAAGGCTGTCGCGTATTTCTTGTGCAGGTGCACCTTTAAGTTTACTAAGGTCAACCTCGCCCGAAGCCACTTTTTGTGCCGCATCGATTATGTATTTGTTTCTGAAACCTGCCCTTAGGGGAGCAAGGTCTTCGGGAGAAAGCCCGGCCAGCGTCTGTGCAGACGGAAAACTGTATGCACCGCCGGGAAGCTTTTCTCCGAAAGTCTCACACAGACGGGAGATGATGCCCTTTATGCGTGGGATATTGTTATTTTGTGAGATGATAAAGGAGCACAGAGCTTCCCATTCATCCTGCTTTAAAAGTCTGATGCCCTGATACAGTGAGCACGCCTCTTTTAAGTGTGCATCTTTGCTTAAAGTCTCGCAGATTTCAACATAATCACGCTTGAGGTCAAAATAGTCAAGCCATATATCACGTACTTCATCAACAGTTTTGTTGACAAACATAACGCTGTCACCGCTCTGGCGTACAGTGAGCTCTTTGCCCATTGCAACACCGCTCCAATCGCCGTTGTTTTCGGTCCATCTGAATGCCTGACCGCAGTCGAGAATCAGCGGCAGAGAAAAACAGCGAAGCCCGGTGATAAGCGCACCTTTTTCAGTTTGAATAATATCCTTGTAGTCCAAAAAAGCACCTCGTTTTTATCTGTAACACGCACAGCTTGTCGTAACGTGTTGCTTTGTGTCTAAAGCTGTAAAGTTTATAAAACGCTTTGTATATGAAAAGAGGATTAAAAAAGTTATCCACATTTTTGTTTCTTAATGTTTTCAACTGTTTTAAGAAAAGTTTTCAACATTTTCCACATAGTTTTCCACACTCTTAAGAAAAAACAAAGAATACACTCTGTATAAATCAAGTTTTTTGAGAATATTTAAGTCCCAAAAAGGCAAAATAATCAATAGATTGTTATATTTTTTTACAGAAAAAAGGGGATTAATTTTATGATAAAAGGGGTTAACCGTCAGGTTGTGGAGATTACGCAGACCAAGTGCGAATATTTTGAAAAAGTACTGTTTTTTATAAAACCCGAGTATGCCGCAACAAGTGAGGGGACTCTCAAGGAGAGAGCGTCTCTTATTGCCGACAGTGCAGGAATTCCGCCTGCAAGCAAACTCAAAAGACAAAAAATCATTTCTGCTCTCAAACTATGCGGCGCCGCACTCGCAGGTGCAAGTGTCAGCGCAGCAGTGTCGTTTTTGATTTAGTTCTGCTTTGAACCGTATGAGCAGAAGTCTTTCATCACACAGCCAAGGCAGTTGGGCCTTCTGGCGATGCAGACAGCTCTGCCGTGAAGTACACATCTGTGACAAAAGTCGTTGCTCTTTTCGGGTGCGATAATCTTTTTAAGCTCCGCCTCGACTTTTGCAGGGTCTTTAGTGTTGACAAGCCCTAAAAGGTTTGTGATTCTGATAAGATGCGTGTCGGCAACAATCGCAGGCTTGCCGTATACATCTCCGCAGATGAGGTTTGCGGTTTTTCTGCCCACACCCGGCAAGGTCAGAAGGTCGTCTATATTGTCGGGGACCTTGCTGTCAAATTTTTCAATGAGCATCTGGCACATGCCGACTATATCACGGGCCTTTGCTCTGAAAAATCCGCAGGAGTGAATGATTTCTTCCACTTCCGATACGGGAGCGAGAGCCAGCGATTCGAGGGTCGGGAATCGTTCAAAAAGAACGGGAGTTACGAGATTGACACGTGCATCTGTGCACTGTGCGGAAAGGCGTACGGCGATAAGCAGTCTGTACGGCTCGGACTCGGTCAGGGAGCACAGAGCTTCGGGATATTCTTTTTCAAGAGCCGCCACAGCAAGGGCGGCCTTTTGTTTTTTAGTCATTGAAAACATCCTCTTTAATACTTAAAATCAAGACCCAGAATTTCAGTTTTACGGTCTTTGTCTGTACGCTCAAGCTCCTTGCGGACAGTTATCATGCTGAGGGTATCGTAACCGAGCTTGTGGTAGAGCTTTAGAGCTTGCTCGTTTCGGGGAACAACCTCAAGACACACGGCACTGTAGCCCTTGTGGGACTTTACCTTGTCCTCTGCAAGAGAGATAGCCTTTGAAGCAATACCCTTTCTGCGACGGGGTTCGTCAACGAATATATCCTCTATCCATGCGACATTATCCCCACGGTAGTTGATATGAACGAAACCGACAATCTCGCCGCTGTCGGTTATCATATACAGCTCGTTGGTGCCGTGAGTCCACTCTTTGACGGTTTTCTTGGCGGCTTTGAGATTTTCGTCGCTGATTTTATATATGCCGTCATAGAGCTCCCGATGAATCCCGAAAAAGACAGCTACACGCTGTGCGGCGGCATCACGGTGTCTGATTGAGTACTTTTTTAAACGAATCATATTTTCACCCCGTTAATTTTTAGTAGCCGTAATAACATACGAAAACGGCCGTTATTCTTAAGCCTATTATACCACATCTTAAGGCTGTCGAAAAGAGCGATTTTGAGCGGTGGGCGAGTTTGGTATTTCTTGACAAATATACTGCGCAAAAGCTATAATCTAGGGGAGTTGAACCCTAAGGAAAAATACAAACAAAGCGGAGATGTATTATGGCTAAGCTGACAGTCGTTGTTATGAGCGGAAAAAATGTAGCTGAACTCGAAAATTTCACCCGTTCCCTCTTTTGCAGGGCACAGGGTGTTGAGCTGTTCTTTTGCGGTGATACGGATGATAAAACCGTATCAACACTGCGAGAGATATCGGGAGAGAAAAACAGTATCGATTTTATAGGCGGAGAGGCTTGTGCCGCATATAATGAGGCTGCCAAAAGGGCAACGGCACCGCTTGTCATGTTCTCTGTGCCACAGGTAACGTTTGCTCCCGGTGCGGTTGATGCACTGTGCGAAAATGGCGGTGCTGTCATATGCAATGCCGCAAGCGATGCAGACGGGGCTCCAAAAAAGCTTTTGAGAGACAACTTTGAGAGCTATGAGGCTTTTAATCCGGCTATCGGTGTAAACTGTGTGATGCGTTCGGATGTGATACGCAAAAACAACCTTTTGCTTGAGGATGCAAGCGTTGCAGGAATATGTGCGTTTGCAGTAAAATACAGCAAGTTTGATTCTTTTTCTCCGCTTCATAGCTTACTGATATACAACGCTCCCGTCCTGACAGAAAATGCTGACAGCTTTAAGACTGTTTGTGCGGCGGCAAAGAGTGCCCTAAACAGCGAGCGGGCACAGGCCCGTCTTTCGGCGGCGACGCTGGTGTTTTATGCGTTTTCCACACTGTCGGCTCAGGACAAAGAGACATGCTTTGCCGAGCTGTGTGATGCGGTGAGAGACTTTGTGTCCGATGAAACCAATGCCGCATGGGCAAGGGCCTGCTTCGGTGTTGATACGCAGATGCTGAACGGGAACTATTCAGCAGGAGATTTTCTGGTTAACGGTCAGAATATAATGTATAAAGAAGTTACACTGCCGATTCTTGCCGATGACGTTGTGAGAGATTTTTACGGCGGAAAGCTCAGCTTTAACACATTGCGACGTTCAATAGCCGCATGGCTGTACTTTAAGCTCTACCGTATGGGTGGCCCGTTAAAAAAGATAGGCTGTGCTGTTTGCAAACGTCTTGTCGGGGGTGACTTCAATGGCTGATTTTGCGTTCAAGGCGACGGTCATTGTTCCCGTATATAATGTTGAAAAGTATCTTGATGCCTGTATGCAGTCGCTCATTGAGCAGACGATAGACTTTTCGTCGGTGGAAGTACTGCTTGTAAACGACGGGTCAAAGGACAGCAGTGCCGAAATATGCAAAAGATATGCGGACAAATACTCAAACGTGCGTTTTTTTACAAAGGAGAATGAGGGCCTTTCAAAGACCCGAAACTTCGGACTTCGGCACGCAACGGGTAAGTATATATTTTATCTCGATTCCGATGACACTCTTTCGCCTGAAACGATAAAGGACGTCACGGACTATTTTGACACCGTATACGACTCGGTCGATATGGTGACACACCGCATTACGCAGTACTTTAAAGGACAGCCCTCGGTGTATCATTTCAGGTATCGCACTTTGCGTCGTACGGGGGTTTATGATTTAAACGACATTAAAAATGCGTTTATAACACAGACGAATATCAACATCTGCGTAAAGAACGAATTTGAAAACAACATCCTCTTTGATGAGTCGCCCGAATTCCGTCACGAGGATGAAAAATACTGCTGTGACATTCTTCTTAAAAAGATGAAGATAGGTTTTTGTAACAGCGGAGAGTATCGCTATAACCGAAATAACGCCGAGAGTATAGTGTCGACGTTCTTTTCGCCTTACTATATTTTCGAAAGCTCAATGGAGTTTTACGAAAATCTCTTTAATTCATTTAAAGGCCGTGTGCCACCGTACTTTCAGGGCATAGTTTTCAACGACCTGCGTTGGAAGCTTAAAGAGGATAAGCTTCTGCCCTACCATTACTCACCTGAGGAGTTTCAAAAGGCACAAAACAGGATAGACAATCTTTTAAGACAAATTGACTCGGACACCATAATTTTGCACCCATCGGTTAACGAGTATCATATACACTATTGGCTCTCGCGAAAGCCAGACTGTTTTCCGACGGTTATCGCACAGACGGACAGTATCAGCGTAGCCGCCGATGGCAAAAAGATATTTTCCGCATCATCATTCCCCGTAATGATGAGAAAGATATTCACCGAAAACGGCAAAGCCCGTTTACTCTCGTTTATAAAATCTCCCGTGTTTAATCATCTTCAGAGAGAGGATTGGGAGATAATCGTTGAGGATAACGGCGAGCGTCGCACACTCGAAAGCTTTACGTCTGTATTCAGTGCACAGGATTCGGTGGAACATACAAACGATTTTCCTGCGTTTTTCTGTGAATGGGCTGCTGACGAAAAGCATGATATAAAGTTTTTTGTAAAGGTGCGAGGTGTTGAATATCCGACGGAGCTTTTAGCCGAGCCGACAGCCGTTTTCAGCCGTAAGATACGCTGGTATGTAAGAGGAAACACGAAGTTTTCTCTTCACGGCAGGACCTTGAAATCCGAACCCGTTACTAAAGAGCAGATTGTTCAGGCGGAGCTTGAGCAGAGCAAGAATTTCAGGGGTAAAACAAAAAAACTGCGCCGTGCGGCAATTGATTACCGCGTTAGACACAGAGTATGGCTTTACTATGACCTGCACACAGTGGATTTTGATAACGGATATTATCAGTTTAAAAATGACATAAAGCACGATGACGGTGTTGAGAGATACTACGTATACAGCCGTGATTATAAAAATATTGACGAGCTGTTTACAAAAGAGGAGCAGAAGCATCTTGTAAAATTCGGCTCGGAGCGTCATAAGCTGCTCTATCTCTCAAGCGAGCTCATTTTCACCGCATTCTACGGAGTTACTCCCGTTTCGCCGTTTGGCTCTGCCGCAGGCGAGGTGCCGTTTGCGGATTTGATGAGATTTAAAACTGTCTATCTCCAGCATGGCGTGCTTCATGCTTCGTTGCGTTCGCAGAACTCGGTTGAGCGTTGCAGGGCGGACAAGATTGTTATATCAGCACCCTTTGAGATGCAAAACTATATGACGAACTATCACTATCCAAAGGATAATCTTATTCCTACGGGTATGGCGAGATACGACCATATCGACAAAAACCGAGAGCCTAAAAACCGAATACTTTTCGCTCCGTCCTGGCGTAAATATCTTACCCAGGAGATAAACTCGTCGAAGTGGGAGCTTGTTGAGGGTAAGGTTAAAAATTCGGACTATTTCAAGAACTTTTCAAAGTTCCTTGAAAGTCCCGAACTCCATGAGATTCTGGAAAAGGAAGATATGTATCTCGACGTAAAGCTTCACCCGATAATTGCCGATGCTAAGGGACTGTTTGACATAAAATCTCCGAGAGTTGTTCTCGCAGGTGCACACGTTGATGTTGAGGATTACAAGGCCTTTATCACAGATTTCTCGTCGTTTGTTTTCGATTTTGCATATCTTAACAGACCTGTTCTCTACTTTGTGCCTGATTACGGACAGTTTAAGGCAGGAATGAACCACTACCGTGAGCTCGACCTGCCGTTTGAAGAAGCTTTCGGCCCGCTCGTGCTCGAAGCCGAAAAGGCGGTTGAAGAGGTTAAGAAAATGGCAGAGCTTAAGTTCGAGCCTCAACAGCCTTACAAAGAGCGTATGGATAAATTTTATTATCCGCTTGAGAATTGTGCTGAGGAGTTATACAAATTCGTGCAGGAACAAATATAAAAGAAAGCCGTCAGGTTTTATCCTGACGGCCTTTTTCTTTATTCGTTTATCATTGCATCGTAGAGCCTGTCACAGCAGTGGTTATCCTTAAAGAGGAAGAAATCACTCATTCTGCTCTTGTACGGTTCTTTGGGTTCAAAACCGCTTTTGGCATACTCATCGATATATTCTATAAGCTCTTGTGCATCCTGAGCGAACGGTCCGAAGCCCTCTTCCATGGGCAGGTCGAGCTTGCGGTATCCGTGAGAAACACCTGCCAAAAACTTGTCGTAATCGGGAACGAAATAGATTACGGGGCAGTTGAGGTATACAGAGTCGAAAACTATGGAGGAATAGTCCGTAATCATCAGGCGGTATTCATCCATATTTGTATCCGAGCCGCCGATGACAACCCTGTCATTCTTTATGTCAAACAAGTGGTTGTAGCATTTGAAAATCGGATGGTTTTTAAAGTCGAGATACAAATCGTTCTTCTCAAGAATGTCGTGAAGCTTTTCGGAATTGAGGAAATCCGAAACCTCTTTGTAGAAATCGGAAGCGAGGAATGCCTCTGGATTTTCTTCACGGTTATTGTCAATAAGTGCACCGATAAGGTTGCTTCGCCATGACGGGGAGAAGAGGATGCGGTTCTTTTTCTCGCCGCTGACTTGCATTTTGTCGTATCGTGGCATACAGCTTTTTATGAGGTTTTCGTCGGCATAACCGTAGTTCTTCTTGAAGTTTTCAACCTCAAAGTGGCTGGAGACGACAACTCTGTCGATTGAACAGTGCTCTTTGGAATAAAGCTTTGGCAAAGAGGCATGAAGAATGCCGTGTTGCAGATAAACAAGCTCGAACTTGAGCAGGTCTGCATACCAACGTGTGGGGCCCGCTCCGAAAGGAGAAACATTCGAGAGGTTTGAGAACGAAGTTATAATTTTATCGCAGTTAAAGTAAAGCTGCTTGTGACGCTTTGAGTGGAAAAATACAACATATTCTCTCTCCTGTGCGGTAAACTTCTCTTCAAGAGAATCACGGTCACACTCGTTTAGAATATAGTATCTTTTTATGCCGTCATCCTTGTTTATATCGTGTTTGAATTGGTCATAAGCGTTGTCAAAAACTCCGTAGCGGTCAAGGTATAACCAGACTTCACCCTTTTCTTTTCTGCCGAGATATGCAAGAAGGCGGTTATAAAGGATTCTCGGATTGATTCTGCCAAAGAAAAAGATATTGTACAGGGCGATAAACATTTTGTATATCGGATTGTTCTTCGCCCGACTTTTGGACAGAGTGAAAACGCCTTGTCTCTCGCCGTAGCAGACGCCGTTATTAAAATATTTTTTAATCCTCTTGCCCTGCGTAAGCGGAACGTGAGGGCCGTAATAATAGGAAATCTTATAGGTGATACCGCTTATAACAACCTCGAGTTCAAATTTTTCCGTGTTCTGAACATCAATATCAAGACGGAATCGCCAGAACTTGGCGGTTTTTATGTTTGCACGGTAATTGCTATAGGCCGATTCTGTCAGCTCGACCTCTTCGCGTTCGCCGTCCTTGATTAAAAACAGCGTTGGCTTTTCACAGTACATGAAAACGGGACATTTTAAAAATGCATCAATGTGGAGGCGATCTTTGAAAATCTTAAAAGTGTTTACAACAGCAGGAATCTTTTCAGCCTTGTAAACCTCTTCATCCTCATGGAAAAGTCTGACAGCGTCACTGTCACAACTGAGCCGTATATTGTTGTTGCCCTTGATGCCGATAAGATAGTGTTTATGATATAAATCCATAGCAGGACGCTTAAGAATAACATCGTCGTCAATTTGTCTGATTAGTCGGACAAGTCGGTCAACGGCTTTTTCAAACTCAGCTTTCGGATAGCTGTAAGGCAAAAGGATATCCTGGGTGCCTTTCCACTTTATGTCGTTGAGGAAAAGGGCCTGAAGATATATGGGTGCACCCGTTTGCTCATACGGAGCGAAAAGGTCTTCCCACATGGCCATAGTGTCTTCAAAAATATAATAGGCAAAAGATTTTGAGCCTGTTGTACTGTTCGGACGGCGGAGATAAAGATACTCAGGCTTACTGCAATAGCCGATTTTAAGCTTATCTTTGAGCACGTCAAAACAGTATTTCTGGTCTTCGTGGTATTTAAGCTCGGTGTCGAACAGTACGTTCTTGCCCTCGCCCAGATTTTTAACACAGATGTTCATTGTCGTCTGTGTTATATAGCAGTTTTCAACCTCTGTAAGGTCATAGACACCCGTCTCTTTGAGAATGTTGTATCTGTAGTGTAGGCCAAAACGCTTATCCCCCCAATAGGGAATGATTTTGTATGTCACAAGGTCAATCTCGTCATAGTGTGCGTCAAAGAAGTCCGCAAGGGTTTTAAGCGTATCGGGAGTAAGGGAATCGTCGGAATCCAGATATGCGATATACTTGCCCTGAGACTGTTCAATACCGAAGTTTCTTGTTGAAGAAACGCCTGAATTTTCTCTTGAAAAGACCTTGACAAAGTCATATTTCTCGGCATATTTATTGCAGATTTCAAGACTTTTATCCTCTGAGCCGTCGTCTATGAGCAAAACTTCAAAATCTTTTTTGTTCATTGTTTGTGCAAGAAGCGATTCAAGGCAAAGGTCGAGATAGTCCTCACAGTTATAGACCGGAACAATAACTGACATCCTGTACTTAAACATTTTTTACTCCCCACTACAATTTTTTGATTTTAAAAATCGCATTTCACATTTACATATATTAACATATTTTTACTTAATGTTCAACATTATCAAGCCATTTGTTTGCAGCCTGTGCTACACCTTTGAGTGCGTTTTCGTCAAAGGGATTATCTATTCCTGCGGCATTGCAAAGACCCGTAAAAGTCTCAAGTCCGCCAAGGGATACAAATTTCATATAGCGCTCCCAGGCATCCTTGTAATCATTCTGCGACAGTGCCCAGAACTCAAGAGCGGCAGTCTGTGCAAGACAGTAGTCGATATAATAAAACGGATAGAGGTATATATGAAGCTGGCGTTGCCATCCGCGACCCTGCGAGTAGAACGGAACGTCACCGAAATCCATGTGCGGACGGTATTTCTTTTCAAGTGCCAGCCAGCGGTTGTGACGCTCTTCGGGTGTAAGGTCAGGCTCATCGTAGACTATGTGCTGAAACTCGTCAACCATCGTGCCGTAGGGCAGAAACACGAGTGCACTTTCGAGATGCATAAAGCGTGAGCGGGTTGAATCGTCCCCGTAAAACAGCTCATGCCATGGCCATGCGAAGAATTCCATAGACATCGAGTGAACTTCGCACGACTCCATTGTGGGGCTCAACTGCTCTGCGAGCTCCATTTTATTGCGTACGGCATAATAAGCAAACGCATGACCTGCCTCGTGAGTCAGCACGTCGACATCGCCCGATGTGCCGTTGAAGTTAGAGAAAATGAACGGCGATTTGTAGTCGAGAATCTCGGTGCAGTAGCCGCCTGCGGCCTTGCCTTTTTTTGAAAGCACGTCAAGAAGCTCGTTGTCATACATGAAGTTTATAAATTCCGCAGTCTCGGGACTCATCTGTTCGTACATCGTTTTGCCTGCATTGAGAATATCGTCGCTTGAACCCTGCGGCACGGGGTTGCCCTGACGGTATCCGAAAGGTTCATCGTAGATTTTCATGTTCTCTATACCGATACGCTCGGACTGCAGTTTTTTAAGCCTCGACACAACGGGGACAACGTCCTTTTGTATTCGGTTGCGGAAAAGCGAGATGTCCGAAGCACTGTAGCAGTTGCGTGTGCGGCGGCAGTAAGCGAGTTGAGTAAAGGACTCAAAGCCCAAAGCCTTTGCTATTTTGCTTCTGCAACGCACAAGCGAATCAAAAATTCTGTCAAGCTCGTCAGCGTGGCTCATGTAGAAACCGCTTTCGGCAAGAAATGCCGAACGGCGAATTTCTCTGTCAGCATTTTCTTTGTACGGTGCCAACTGTGAAAGGTTCAAGGTTTCGCCCTGAAAATCTATCTGTGCGGAGGCTATCAGCTTCTGATATTCGCTTGCCAGGCGGTTTTCCTCCTGAAGGTCGGGGATTATTTCGGGCTTAAAGCACTTGTTTGAAAGCTCTGCGTTTATAAACAGGAGCCTTCCGTATTTCTTTTCAAGCTCGGACCTTACGGGACTTTCGAGCATAGCTTTTGTAAACTCCTGGTCGCTCTCCTCAATAATGGGAGAGTTTTCGTCATAGAAGTCGTTTTCACCGTCGTAGAATTCGTCGGCGGTGTCTATCGTGTGGCGAATCATGGCAAGAGTTGCCATTGAGTTTGTGTGGGAGAGGATTTTCTGATAGTCCTCAACAGCCGCAGAGGCCTCGGTAATATCTTTTGCTTCACGCAGTTTTTGTGCTGCGGCCCTTATGGCACCCGTCACCTTTTCTATGTCAATACGCTCGTACGGCATATCCTGAAATTTCATATAAAAACCTCCGTTTAATGGATTTATTCACGTTTTATTTTATCAGCCTTACAGCAAAAAGTAAATTGCATTTTGTTTTTCTTGCTCACAGGACACAGCAGTGATATAATACAGATATAAACAGCAGGGAGGCGGCTCCATGAGAAGAAAACTTGACGGAACATTCTTTGAATTTCAGCACCACAACACTGCTGAAGGCAAATATTGGAATCCGGCACTCAAAGCTTTTAAGGCCGAAGATTGGCGGCGTAAAGTGCGTGAGATTTCAGCACTCGGCATGGAGTACATAGTGGTCATGGCAACGGCACTGTATGACAGATGCTATTTCAAGTCAACAGTTTTCCCGTTTGCCGATATTCCGTGTGAGGACCCGATTGAGGAGATACTCAGCGAGGCGGATGAGTGCGGAGTAAAAGTATTTCTCGGCAACGGCTTCTACGGGGATTGGACCAAGCCGCACGAGAACATGACAAACAGTCAGATAATTGACCGCACGTTCAGGGCTATGGAGGAGCTGACCGCTCTTTACGCCCAGCACAAGAGCTTTTACGGCTGGTATTTCCCCGATGAAACCTGTATTATTTTACGCTTTTCAAAGGATTTTATGAAATACGTAAACTTGTGTTCTAAACGCTGTGCAGAGCTGACGCCGGGCAAGAAAACGCTTATCGCACCGTACGGTACGAATCTGACGCTGACGAACGAGCGGTATGTCAGGGCACTGACGGAGTTGGATGTCGATTTTATCGCATATCAGGATGAAATCGGCGTTAAGAAAACCAAGGTTGCAAGAAGTGAGAGGCTCTTTGAAAAGCTCCGCATTGCACATGACAAGGCAGGACGCTCCGAGCTCTGGGCAGATGTTGAGCTGTTTGATTTTGAGGGCCTGGTCTATAAAAGTGCGTTGCTTCCTGCGACAATTGAACGCATAAGCCGTCAGATTGAAAACGTCGCACCGTATGCCGACAAGATTATCGGCTATCAGTATTTGGGGCTTATGAATCCTGCGGATTCCCAGTCATTTGCAGGACACCCCGACTCGGTAAAGTTTTATAAAGATTATAAAAAATATATAAGTGAGTGAGGATTTGCTATGATTAAAAACGAACTGCTCGACTATGATATTTTTCCAAAGGTTTTCCCCTGCGGAGAGGCTGTTGAGGTGTGTATTAAACCCCTTGGTGCACATGTGGCTTTTACAGAGGATGAGTATACTGTAACCGTACAGCAACTCGACGAGGGAGACATCAGAAATTATCCCGAGAGAGACAACTGTGTTGAGTATACGCTTACTCCCTGTGAGGACGGTTGTCTGCGCTTTACTCACACTTACAACGGTGAACAGCAACACTTTATCAAAATCTTAAACAACGGCAAGCGTCTTGTCCGCCTGAGCGTCTATTCGGTATTTTCTGACCTTGCAGGCAGATATCCGTTCATGGGTGATTTGCATATGCATACTTTCCGCTCGGACGGAAGACAGTCACCTGCGGTTGTTGCGGCAAACTACCGCCGTCATGGCTATGACTTCCTTGCAATAACCGACCATGAGCTTTACTATCCGTCGCTTGAGGCGATTGACGCATATAAGGACGTGCCGATTGAGTATACCCTTATTCCCGGTGAAGAGGTACATATGCCCAAAACTCCGGGTGCGATAAACGATGTGCATATAGTAAACTTCGGCGGCTCTTACAGCGTTAACGCTCTTGTCGAGGGCGAGCAGACAAACGAGGTAGGCCCGGATAAGGCACTGCGTTCCATTGACGGCAACTGTCCCGAGGTTATGACCCCCGATGAGTACCGTGAAGAGGTGCGTGAGCTACAGAAAACTCTCGATATTCCCGACGGAGTCGAAGGCTTTGCGTATGCTTCGTGTGTGTGGATTTTTAACCACATCAAAAAGGGTAACGGACTCGGCATATTCTGCCACCCGTATTGGATTTCAAACGTGTTCCAGGTGCCCGAAACTTTCGTTGAGCATATGATGGCAACTCAGCCGTTTGATGCTTTTGAGGTGCTCGGCGGTGAGAATTACTTTGAGCAGAACGGACTGCAGACTGTCCGCTATTATGAGGACAGAGCCAAAGGTAGACGTTATCCGATAGTCGGAAGCACGGACAGCCACAACTCAACAGAGCACAACGAGAATGCGTATGTGGCGTCTACAATTGTTTTTGCTCCCGAAAATACACGTGAGTCAATTATAGCGTCGATAAAAGACTTCTACAGTGCCGCAGTTGACGGCATAAGCAAGGAATTCCGTATAGTCGGTGAGATGCGTTTTGTAAGATACGCTTGCTTCCTTATGCAGGAATACTTCCCGTTGCACGACGAACTCTGCTTTGAAGAGGGAAGACTGATGAAAGCATATGCGTGCGGTGACGAGAGTGCGGCAGAGGATTTGAAACGTATCAGCGGCAGAATGAAGCGTCAGAGAGAGAAGTACTTTAAGTTTTAATATACATAAAAAGTGGGTTTAAATATGATAAAAACTTTAAACGGAAAATGGAACTTCAGAAAATACGGTGACACAGCATGGGACGAGGCAACCGTGCCGGGGTGCAACTACCTTGATTTGCTGAATCTTGGCAAAATCGAGGACCCGTTCATAGGTCTCAACGAAGAAAAGGCTTATTGGGTTGCCCTTTGCGATTGGGAATATCAAAAAACATTCTGCGTAGAGTCCGAAGAGCTTGAGAGTGACCGTGTTTTTCTGGTTTGCAAGATGCTTGATACCGTCTGCGACGTGTTTCTTAACGGCAAAAAAGTTGCATCGGCTGATAACTGCCATAGAGAATATGTGTTTTTAGTAAAGGAGTTCCTTGTTTCGGGTGAAAATGAACTGAGAATTGTTTTTCGCTCACCTGTAAACTATGTAAAGGAAGTCTGCAAGGGCAAAATAATTCCGCCAAACTCCAACGGTCAGGACGGCATAGTGTTCATAAGAAAACCGCAGTGCCATTTCGGCTGGGATTGGGGTCCGGTTTTGCCGCCCGTAGGTGTCAGCCGTGATATATATCTTGAGTTTGTCGACACTGCAAAAATCAGCAATGTAGACATCACACAGAAACACAGCGACGGGTTGGTTGAGGTCTCGGTTGAGTGCGAAAAGGAACTGTTTGCTCAGGGCGATATTCAAACAGTGATCACTTTGACTTCCCCCAACTTAATAGTACAGGAAATTAGTGCGGACAAAGCGACGTTTACAGTTGAAAACCCCGAACTCTGGTGGACATACGAGCTTTCGGGCAAGGATGAACAGCCGTTGTATGAGGTCGGAGTGAAGCTGATTTGTCAGGGCGAGGTTATAGACGAAGTTAAAAAGAAGATTGGTCTTCGCACGGTTGAACTCGACCGCAGTATTGATGAATACGGCAGCAACTTCAGGTTTTTAATCAATGGAAAACCCATGTTTGCAAAGGGTGCAAACTATATTCCCGCAGATTCTTTTGCAACACGTTTTGACAAAGAGAAAATCTTAAACCTTTTGCAGGCGGCGAGATTTTCAAACATGAATATGCTCCGCATATGGGGCGGCGGCTACTATGAGTCCGATGAATTTTATGATGCCTGCGACAGAATGGGATTTCTTCTCTGGCAGGATTTCGCTTTTGCCTGCCAACCGTATCCGTTCTTTGAAAAGAACTTTTTAGAGAACGTCAACGAGGAGATAAAGTACAATGTACAGCGCTTAAAACATCACGCTTCACTCGCTTTATGGAGCGGCAACAACGAGATTGAGGCGATGTCGGGCGGCTGGCTTAACCTGCAGAAATATATAAAGTGGACGGATATTTTCTTCCACCGGATGCTCGAAAAAGAAATTCGGAAGTATGACGGCATAACGTCGTTTATTCCCGGCTCACCTTGCGGAATATCGCATAACAAGGGTGTCAACAGCGACAATGTCGGTGACACTCATCTTTGGAGCGTATGGCACGGACTTTCTTCCATGAAAGAGTACAGAAACCGCATGACACGTTTCTGCAGCGAGTTCGGATTTGAAAGCTTGCCTGATATAAAAACGATACGCCGCTTTGCATCAAAAGACGATTACTCGCTTGACAGCACCGTTTTCAAGGCTCACCAGAAGTGCAACTCGGGTAACGACAGAATGTTTTACTACATCCGCTCACGCTATAAGCTGCCTGCAAAGTTTGAGGATTTTGTCTACCTTTCGCAGATAACCCAGTCCGAATGTATGCAGGACGCAACGGAGCATTGGCGTAGAAATAAAGGTCGGTGCAACGGAGCACTTTATTGGCAGTTTAACGATTGCTGGCCCGTTTGCTCGTGGTCGAGCATCGACTACTACGGGAACTATAAGGCGTTGCAGTATACGGCAAAGTATTTTAATGCACCGCTGACGGTAAGCATTGAGGATACCGAGGAAAAGGTTACCGTTTTTGCACTCAATGATTTTTATGAGAGCAAAACCGTAACGGTTAAATACAGCTTCTTTGACTTTGAAAAGGGAGCTGCAGACGGGGAAGAAAAACAAGTCTGTTTAGATGAGTTTTCAAATGAGGCAGTGTTCAGTTTTGATATGGCAGAGCTTAAATCCCGTTACAATCTCAAAAAGACAGGCCTTTTTGTAGCTTTGAGTGAAAACGGAAACGAGATTGCCAGAAGAGTTTTACTTTTTGGCAACGAAAAGGATATCAAACTGCCAAAGGCTGACCTTCAACTGTCGGTAAAACCCGAAAACGGTCACCTTGAAATCACCGTAAAGACAGATAAATATGCACGTTTTGTAAATATAAGCAGTGATTTGAGCTCATTGCCGTTCTCCGATAATTTCTTTGATATGTTGCCCGGCGAAAGCAGGACGGTAACATTGCCTTGTGATGAAAGCCTGTCTGTTGAAGCTTTGAGTGACAGTATTTCAGTAGTGTCACTTGGTAATATCGAAACAAGAAAAATCACCTTTAAAGAGCGTATGAACATGGTGAAAATGTGGCTTTCACCTGAAACGTTGGGTGGCTGCGTATACCACAGACGTGTGCCGGCAGATATAAAGATAGACAGAGAACCTTAACAGATACAGCCTAATAAAAAAACCTCCGAAAGGATTTCCTTTCGGAGGTTTGATTTTTATGTAAGACCGAGCTTTTTCGCCATTTCTGCAGTTTTGAGTTCGAGCAGTTTTGAAACGCCGTCCTCCTGCATGGTGACACCGTAGAGGACGTCGGCCTCTTCCATTGTTCCTCGGCGGTGAGTAATGAGGATGAACTGAGTGTTTCTTGTCATCCTGCGTACGTATTGGGCATAGCGTGTGACGTTGACGTCGTCAAGTGCTGCCTCAACCTCGTCGAAGATACAGAACGGAGCGGGTGTAACCTTGAGTATGGCAAAGAGCAGGGCAATTGCCGAAAGACCCTTTTCACCGCCCGAGAGCAGGTCGATGTTCTGAACGTTCTTTCCGGGAGGCTGAACCTTAATATCAATGGCACATTCGAGCACATCAAGCTGATTTTCGAGAATCAGTTCCGCCTTGCCGCCTCCGAAAAGTTCGGAGAAGGTCTGGCCGAAGAGGGTGTTGATTTTGTTGAACTGTTCTCTGAACCGTTCGGACATCTTGTCCGTAAGCTCAGAAATCATTTTGATAAGCTCTGCACGTGATTTTTCTATATCGTCTATCTGGCCTTTCATAAACTCGTAGCGTTCGGAGACTTCCTTGTACTCCTCGATAGCACCGACGTTTACGTTGCCCAAAGAACGGATTTTATTTTTGATTTCGTTGAGAGTACGCTGAGCCTGTGCGGCATCCTCTATAACGATTTCCAGAGCCTGCGCCTCACGCAGAGTCAGCTGATATTCGTCAAAGAGCTTGTTCTGTGCATCTTCAAGCTCATGCTGCATGACATCACGGCGCTCCTCAAGTCTTGCACGTTCGCCTGAAAGCAATTCTCTGCGTGAACTCTTTTCACGCTCTGTTGAACGAAGACGGGTGCTGTCAGCCTCAACATCGCTGCGTTTTTGAGCGAGAGCGGCAATATCCTCTTTCGACTTTGCGGCACTTTCACGAAGAGCGGCGGCTTCGGCGGTGAGCTTTTCAATGAGCTGTTTGGTCTCGGACATCTGCTCATTAATAACCTCAATTTCTACATTAAACTCATCTACACGTCCCTCGTGCGAGCTCCTGCGGCGACGAAGTCCGTCGATAAATTCCTCTTTAGCCTGAATATCCTTTTTGCGTTCAACAATCTGAAGATTGATAGCTGATTCCTTTTCAGCATTCTCTTCCTTGCCCGACAGAAGCTCGGTGCGACGCTCGTCAATTGAAGTGAGCTTATCCTTGATATTCTGTGCTTCAAGGGTCAACTCGTCAATCTTCTTTTGAGCCTGTGCCACTTCCTCTTCGAGCTTTGCGGTACGCTCGGCGGAGTTGCGTTTTTCGGCTTCAAGGTCGTTGAGGGCTGAAACAGCGGTGTCGACCTTGTCGTTTATAAGGCGAAGTTCACTCTCACGGCGAATCTTCTCTTCCTGTGCTTTCTGAAGCTCAGCAAGAATTCCGTCATAGTCGGCCTGGGCGGCTGAAACCTCGGAAACAAGAGCTTTGTGCTCATCCTGACGCTTTTCGAAATCTGCCTCAAGCTTTGCAACGGTTTTTCTGAGCTGCTCAATATCATTGCCACGGCTTAAGATGCCGGCGTTCTGACCTCTTGAACCACCCGTCATTGAACCGCCTGCGTTCATAACCTGACCGTCAAGGGTGACAACCTTGAAACGGTGGCCGAAACGCTTTGAAATAGCGATTGCACTGTCGATATTGTCAGCGACAGCGGTGTGTCCCAAAAGGTTTTTGATAATCTCCGAATACTTGTCGTCGCAAGTGAGAAGATTGTCTGCCATGTCGACAAAACCTGCACACGAGTCAAGACCGTCCTCTTTAAGCGGACGTGATTTTATAGTTGTCAGCGGCAGGAATGTAGCACGTCCTGCACGACTTTCTTTAAGGTAACTGATAGCACGTTTTGCACTGCCCTCGTCCTTGGTTACGATGTTCTGGACAGCGGCCCCCAAAGCGGTTTCAACGGCTACGGCATATTTTGCCTCAACGTTTATAAGTTGGGATATGGGGCCGTGAATACCGGGCAAAACGCCACGCTTCGCCTCACGCATAACGGCTTTAACGCTTCCCGAATAACCCTCCATATTTTTTTCAAGGTCCTCGAGCATCCTGATACGTGCCTGCTTCTGGTGAATGTCGAGAGCGGCGGCATCGAGCTCACGACGCATTTTATCTGCCTTGTCAGACCTTGAACGGACTATCATTGAATAGCCGTCAATGGAGTTGTTGATTGATTCTATGGTTTCCTCGCAATCACGAAGATTCTTTTCGCACACGGCACTCTGTTCACGGAGTGCTTCAAGAAGTCCGCCTCGGGAGGCTATAACCTCGTCGACGGTGCCGAGTCTGGCGGCAATTTCATCGGCGGATGAGCGAGCGGTGGTTTTTTCAATCTGAGCCTGAGAAAGACGTGTGTTTACGTCCTGCAACTCTTCGGTAGCGGCGTCTGTCTGTGCTGTAAGAGAGGATTCTTCCTCTTTGAGTTTGCCCGTGCTGTCAAGAAGCAAAAGTAATTGCTCCTGGCTGGAACGGATTTCGGCCTGAATGCTTTCTATTTCGCCGACAGCCTCGTTTATCTGCTCGTCAATGTGTTGCTCTGTGGCTGTTGTGGCTTCCATATCTTTTGTGATACGGTCTATGGTTTCGAGGTTGTGCTGAATATTGTTGTTTTCAACAGCGATATGTCCGTCAATAGCGGTTGCCTGCTCCTCAAAAGAGGCAGACTGCTGACGGATTTCCTCTATCTGTACGGTTATTTCACTGCCTGCGGCGATGAGCTCTTCAATCTGTTGAGCTATCTCATTAAGCTCACGCTCTGCCTGCTCGTATTCGGCGGCGGCGAGAGTGATTTTATCCTCCTGGGTCTTGAGTCCCTCACGGGATTTTTCAATTGTTCGAATCCAGAGACCAATTTCAAGCTCTCTTTTCTCACCTGCAAGGGTCAAAAACTTCTGAGCTTTTTCGCTCTGCGTTTTAAGCGGACCAACACGTCCCTCAAGTTCGGAGAGGATGTCACGCAGGCGAACAAGATTTTCTTCAGCCTGCTCCAATTTTCTTGTTGCATCGGCACGGCGGTAACGGAAATGAGAAATTCCTGCGGCCTCTTCAAGCATATCACGTCTTTGGGAAGAGCGTGATGCTATAAGGTCGGCAACACGACCCTGGCTGACCATTGAATATCCGTCACGGCCGAGACCTGTATCCATGAACAGCTCGTGTATGTCTTTAAGTCTGACAGTTTCGCCGTTTAAAAGATATTCGCTTTCGCCCGAGCGGTAGTAGCGACGGGTGACGGCGACATCGTCTTTTTCGCAGTTGTTTAATGTGCGGTCGGAGTTATCCAGACGCAGAGTGACCTCCGCAAACCCCTGGGGCTTACGCAGAGAGGTTCCGCCGAAGATGACGTCCTCCATTTTCGAGCCTCGAAGACTCTTTGAGGACTGCTCACCCAAAACCCAGCGAACAGCGTCGGAGATGTTACTCTTTCCCGAGCCGTTGGGGCCGATGACAGCGGTTATGCCTTTGCCGAATTCGAGTAAAGTCTTGTCCGGAAAGGATTTGAAGCCCTGCAATTCGAGTGCTTTTAATACCATGTGAGCTCCTGCCTTTTATATACTTATTTACTAATATATTCTAACTCAAAAGACCACTAAAAATCAACCGTTTGTTTCTATTAGTATGTCTCTTCCCGAAAGATTGCTGTCCGCCTTGACGGTACAGTCATATCCGAGGGCCAGAAGTTTTGCGATATTGTATTTCCTTTGTCCCGAAGCTTTTGAGATGTCGGAAGTGGGGACAAATATTATGTATTTTCCCGGCTCCTTTTCTGAAAGGGCGGCGGTTATCTTATCAAGATAAATCCGGTTTTCGCACAGCTCCCTGAATGCAGGGTGATATGCACCTGCTATATAGCCGCTTTCAACGTCGCCGCCGGAGTGAAGTCCAAGGCGGATAACGGTTATACCGGCATTTTCAAACATGAGAAGAAGCTTCGCACAAAGAGTAGCGGCGTTCTCTACAGTCTGAGGCTTATACTCGCCGCTGTAATAAAGTTCGGCAAGCTCAGTGTCTTTCAAAACGACGGTAGGATAAATACGCACGGTTTTGGGGGTTAATGCGATTATATCCTTGGCGGTATTTATGCTCTCGCTGTCGTCAGAGCCGTACAGCCCCGTCATCATCTGTAGTCCCAGCTCAAAGCCACGGCTTTTGAGCAGCTCTGACGCTCTTATTATATCTTCTCTCGTGTGACCTCTGCGGTTGAGGGCAAGTACCCTGTCATCTGTGCTCTGTGCACCGAGCTCCACAGCGGTTACGTTATATTCTTTTAATGTGTCGCAGATTTCGCTGTCTATGGCATCGGGTCGGGTTGAGATACGAATTCCCTTGAATCCGCCGTCTCCGATAAACGGCTGTGCGGCAGAGAGAAGAGAAATCATATAATTTCTGTCAATGGCGGTGAAACTGCCGCCAAAGAAAGCTATTTCACCGTCAGCGGCAAGGTCGGCTGAATGAGCGAGTGCAGTTTTCGCCGCCTCTTCAACGTCCTTTGCAGTAGGCTGTGAGCTGTGTCCCGATATGCTCTTCTGGTTGCAGAAACTGCATTGGTGCGGACAGCCTGCGTGCGGAACAAAAATTGATACGTTTATATGCTTCATGATTTAAGTCCCATAAGCTCAAGGGCTTCCTTGGCTGCCGCCTGTTCGGCTATCTTCTTGCTGCGTCCGCTTCCTCTGCCGATTACGTTGCTGTTGAGATGAACCTCCACGTCAAAGGTCTTGTTGTGGTCGGGGCCGCTTTCGCCTACGAGCACATATTCAACTGACTCTTCGGGGTTTCTCTGAACGATTTCCTGCAAGGTAGTTTTATAGTCGGTTATCACGGGCTTTACAACATCTGCCTTGTCAATAAAACGAAGCACGAATTTCTTTGCAGGCTCGATGCCACCGTCGAGATATATCGCGGCAAGCACAGCCTCAAAAGCATCGGCGAGAATAGAGGGACGCTCCTTGCCACCGGTGAGAATTTCACCTTTGCCAAAGAGCAGAAAATCGCCGATTCCGAGCTCTCTTGCAAAGTCGGAAAGGGACTTTTCGCAAACGAAAAAGGCACGGCGTTTTGTAAGCTCACCCTCGGGCAGATGCTTGAAATGCTCAAAAAAGTGTTCGGCAGAAATAAAACCGAGCACGGAATCGCCCAAAAACTCAAGGCGTTCATTACAGCGTGTGCCGTCCTGCTTTTCGTTGGCATAGGACGAGTGAGTCAGAGCTTCACAAAGCAGCTGCTTGTTCTTAAAAGTGTATCCTATTCTCTTTTCAAGTTCTTTATTATCCATTTCGGTTATCTCCGAAGATTAATTATTATCATTCTTTACGTTCTCTGCAATGGTGCCGACAACGTCCATTTCGGCGCAGATTTTAGCCTGATTTATTGCGTTGCGTATGGCCTTGGCGTTTGATGAGCCGTGAGCCTTTATGACTATGCCGTTAACTCCGAGCAACGGAGCTCCTCCCATTTCAGATGAGTCCATACGTTTTTTGAGGGCTTTGAGACCACCCTTTACCATTATTGCCGAGAGCATGGTCAAGGCATTCTTTTTAAAGACTTGCTTTATGTTTGTCATGAGTGCACCTGCAACGCCTTCATAGAGCTTTAACATGATGTTGCCCGTAAAGCCGTCGGCTACAAGCACGTCACAGCAACCGTAAGGCACGTCTCTGGCCTCTACGTTTCCGATAAAGTTTATGCCGTCGCAAGCTTTGAGTACATCGAAGGCCTCGTGACGAAGCTTGTCGCCCTTGGAGTCCTCTGTGCCGATGTTGGCAAGAGCTACACGGGGATTTTCGCACTTTGCAAACTTGTTCATATAGATATTGCCCATCTGAGCAAACTGCTTGAGATGCTCGGCAGTACAGTCGGCATTGGCACCGCAGTCAAGGAGTAAAAAGGGCTTGTCGTTTGAGGGCAGAACGCTTCCGATTGCAGGACGCTTTACCCCCTTGATACGCTTAACGATAAAAGTAGCACCCATAGTCAGAGCCCCTGTGGAGCCAGCACTGACAAAAGCGTCACCCTTGCCGTCGGCGAGTGCCTGAAGACCTACTGCCATTGAACAGTTTTTCTTGGATTTAAGAATTTCGGAGGGGTTTTCTTCCATGGCAATAACATCGGGAGCGTGGATAATCTCCAGTCCGTCAAGGCTTATGCTGTTTTCTTTGGCACAGCTTTTGATTTTATCATCGTCGCCTGAAAGAACAACGGTTACACCGAAGTCGTCTGCGGCTGCACGGCAGCCTTTGATAATTTCGAGAGGGGCGTTATCGCCGCCAAAAGCATCAACTATTATTCTCATTTTTATTCCTCCGAACTTTTTAGATATTGTTCAGCCGCGGCAAGAGCTCTTTGTGACAGAGCCTCATATCGCTCCTGCTTTGAGCGTATTCGTTCACCAAGCGGCGGCAAAACTCCGAAATTTGCACCCATGGGTTGGAAGTTTTCAACACTCTCATCGCTGATATATCGGGAGAGTGCACCCATAATAGTCTCCTGCGGCAAGACGAGCGGAGACAGCCCCTTTAACGCTCTTGCGGCGTTTGCTCCTGCCAGAATACCTGCCGCAGCGGACTCCATGTATCCCTCTACACCGGTTATCTGACCTGCAAAATATATGTTTTTGTCCGACTTAAGAGAAAAATCGGCATTTAAGAGCTTTGGAGAATTTATAAATGTGTTACGGTGCATAACACCATAGCGAACAAACTCAGCGTTTTTAAGAGCAGGAATCATTGAAAAGACACGCTTTTGCTCACCGAATTTGAGGTTGGTCTGAAATCCGACAAGGTTGTACATCGTGCCGTCGGCATTTTCCTTGCGAAGCTGTAACACAGCCCACGGTCTGTGTCCCGTTTTGGGGTCACGCAGTCCTACGGGTTTCATCGGGCCGAAACGAATGGTGTCATGTCCGCGAAGAGCCATAACTTCAATCGGCATACAGCCTTCATATACACCCTTACGCTTGTCGAAGGTATGTGTTTCTGCACTCTCTGCACTTATCAAAGCATCATAGAATGCCTCATATTCCTCCTTGTTCAACGGGCAGTTTATATAGTCGTCATCTCCGCCTCGCTCATAGCGTGACTGGGTGAATGCACGATTCATATCAAGGCTTTCGGCTGTGACTATCGGTGCGGCAGCGTCATAGAAACTCAAGTTTCCGGGACATAATTTTTCTATGTCCGCCGACAATGCGTCGGATGCGAGCGGACCTGCGGCAACAATAACCGTACAGCCATGCGGAATTTCGGTTATCTCTTCAGTTACAAGTTCTATAAGAGGGTCAGCCTTGATTTTCTCCGTCACAAGGGCAGAGAACTTCTCTCTGTCAACGGCAAGAGCACCGCCTGCAGGGACAGCTGTAGCCTTTGCACACTCGACGCACAGAGAGCCGAAAAGCTCCATTTCAGCTTTGAGAGTACCTGCCGCAGAGGCGGTACGCAAAGCTTTGAACGAATTGGAGCAGACGGGTTCTGCTAAAGTGGTCATGGAGTGGGCAGGGGAGAACTTCTTCGGTTTCATCTCATAGAGTATGACGGGAATACCTGCTTTTGAAAGCTGGTGAGCGGCTTCGACACCTGCGAAACCGCCGCCTATAACAATAACCTTATTCATTGGTTTTCTTTCCCTTTTTGGTTGCTTTCTTCTCAAAGCCGCAACCCTCATTAAGGCAGACAACTACGCCGCCTTTTTTCTTGAACAGTGACTTTCCGCAGTTCGGACAGTTTTCGCCTGTGGGTTTATCCCAGCTCATGAAATCGCACTCGGGCCAATTGGAGCAGCCGTAGAAAGTGTAGCCTCTCTTGGTTTTTCTCTCGATAACTTTAGCGCCGCATTTGGGGCAGGTTGCGTTTGTTTCAAGAACGAGCGGCTTTGCGTTTTTACACTCGGGATAGCCGGGACAAGCAAGAAATCTTCCGTAACGACCTGTCTTTATAACCATCATGCGTCCGCACTTGTCGCACGGGATATCGGTTACATCCTCTTCAAGCTGAATCTTGACATCTTTCATCTCGGCCTTTGCCTTTTCCAGGGTCTTTTCAAAGTCGCCGTAGAATCCGTCAAGAACGCTTACGTAATCCACATCACCTGCATCGACCTGGTCAAGCATATCCTCCATCTGGGCGGTAAACTTGACGTTGACGATACGGGGGAATTTATCTTTAAGCAGAGAAGTTGTTGCCTCACCGAGTTCGGTAGGAACAAACTGCTTGGATTCACGTTTTACATATCCGCGTTTTACAATTGTGGTTATGATAGTTGAATATGTGCTGGGTCTGCCGATGCCCTTCTCCTCAAACTCCTTAACAAGAGAAGCCTCGGTAAAGCGAGGGGGCGGAGAGGTGAAGTGCTGTGAGGGAGAAAGCTCCTTGAGCTTTGCATTGTCACCGACCTTGAGCTCGGGCAAAGAGGACTCTTTTTCGTCCTCGTCGCTTATCTCATAAAGCTTTGTAAAGCCGTCAAAGCGGACAGAATAGCCGGCGGCTGTAAACAGACAGTATTTACCGGCTGCCGCATCAGCCTCGGTAGCACCTATGATTTCAAGCTTTGCCGTATCCTGAACACAGCGTGCCATAAGGCTTGCCATAAGAGGCTACCATATAAGATTATTGAGTTTGTACTGGTCGGAAGAAAGGGACGCCTTTACTCTTTCAGG
>JAZUNO010000027.1:0-10529 GCA_045604185.1 Acutalibacteraceae bacterium
TTTGGTTGACGGATTGAGAAAACTTGAATACAGAGGGTATGATTCGGCAGGGATAGCGGTCAGCAATGGCGAGCATATTGATGTGATAAAAACCAAGGGACGAATATCTCAGCTTGAAGAGAAGCTTTTAGATTTTGGTAAACTTGAGGGCTGTGTGGGGATAGGGCATACCAGATGGGCAACTCACGGAGCACCGACGGACGAGAATGCACATCCGCACATCGGCGGTGGCGGACGTGTTACTGTTGTCCATAACGGAATTATTGAAAATTATATTGAGCACAAGGCTAACCTCATGGAAAAAGGATGCAAGTTTGTCTCACAGACGGATACAGAGGTTCTTGCTCATCTTTTTGATTTGTATTATAACGGTGACCCTGTTGAAACAATGGCGGCGGTTATGGGCAATGTCAGAGGTTCTTATGCAGTGGCTGTTTTGGTGGCTGACAGACCGAATGAGATTATTGCTGCAAAAAAAGACAGTCCTTTGATAGTCGGAAAGGGCAAGAAGGAGAATTTTCTTGCATCCGATATACCGGCTATTCTCAATTATACAAGAGATTGCTGGTTGCTTGAGGACGGAGAGATTGCGATACTGCGAAAGGACCGTGTAAGGTTTTATGATTCAAACCGCAATCTTTTAAGAAAGAGTATTTTTCATGTTGATTGGGATGCACAGGCGGCAGAAAAGGGTGGCTACCGTCATTTTATGAAAAAAGAGATTGATGAACAGCCAAAAGCGGTGCGTGATACACTTTCTCCACATATAAAAAACGGAGCTGTAGATTTACCAGAGTTGAACTTAAGTGACGAAGATATAAAAAAGATAAATAAAATCCATATTGTCGCTTGCGGAAGTGCATGGCATGTGGGTGTTGCGGCAAAGTATATTTTTGAGCGGGATGCGAAAATTCCTTGCGAGGTCGACCTTGCAAGCGAGTTTCGCTATCGCAATCCCATTGTCGGGGAAGGCGACTTGTGTATAGTTATCAGTCAGTCGGGAGAAACAGCAGATACGCTTGCGGCACTGCGAGAAGCAAAAAGACGCGGTGCACACGTTGTTTCGATAGTTAATGTTGTTGCGAGCACTATCGCCAGAGAAAGCGATGATGTTATATATACTATGGCAGGGCCCGAAATAGCGGTTGCTACAACAAAGGCTTTTTCGGCACAGTTGAGTGTAGTTTATCTGTTGGCAATTCGTTTTGCACGGGCACTCGGAAAGATGAGTAAAAAGCAGGAAGCAGAACGCTGTGAAAAGCTTTTAAACCTGCCCGAACAGATTGAGAGTCTGCTCTCAATGGACGACGAACTAAAGGAGCTGGCAAGCAAATTCAGCAAGACAAAGACTGTGTTCTTTATAGGCCGTGGCCTTGATTATGCAATCTCTCTTGAGGGGTCGTTGAAGCTTAAAGAAATATCGTATATACAGTCTGAGGCTTATGCTGCAGGTGAGTTGAAACACGGAACGATATCACTCATAGAAGAGGGCACACCTGTTTTTGCTATAGCTACTCAGCGAGAACTGTTTGAAAAAACTCTCGGTAATATCAAGGAAGTGAAGGCAAGGGGTGCAAAGGTTGCGGCTCTTATCACAGGCGAACATCCTGAAGTTGATGAGTTTGCCGATTATGTAATTGCTTTGCCTCAAACGCTGTCTGATTATATGCCGTCGCTTGATGTCGTGCCGCTTCAGATTTTTGCTTATTACATGGCATTGGAACGTGGGTGCGATGTTGATAAGCCGAGAAATCTTGCAAAATCCGTTACGGTTGAATAAAAAAGCTTACCTCCTTTGGTGTCAAAGGAGGTGTTTTTTATGCTGAAAAGTGGCCGTATCTGTTTACATAAAGGCTTTTTTGTGGTATTTTTATAACATGTTAATATCACCGAAAGGACGGGTGAAACAATGAGAAAAAAGTGCAATGAAGATTATATAAAACGTGCCGCAGAGGTGGTCCCCAGTGAGCGGCAGTTGAAGTGGCATGAGTTGGAGTTTTATGCATTTATCCACTTTGGTATGAATACATTTACCGATTCCGAGTGGGGAAACGGTACGGATTCCCCCGAGGTGTTCAATCCCGGCAAGCTCAATGCAAACCAATGGGCGGCGGCGGTGCGTGCAGCCGGAATGAAAGCGATAATTCTTACTGCCAAGCACCATGACGGTTTCTGCCTTTGGCCGAGTGCATATACAGATTACAGTGTCAAGTACAGCCCCTGGAAAGACGGTCAGGGTGACATTGTACGTGAGTGTGCAGAGGCATGTGAAAAGTACGGCCTTAAATTTGGCATATATCTTTCACCTTGGGACAGACATGACCCCCGTTACGGTGAGGGCGAATCATATAACAGATATTTTAAGAATCAGCTTAAAGAACTTCTGACCAATTACGGGGATATTTTCTGTGTTTGGTTTGACGGTGCTTGCGGCGAGGGGAAAAACGGCCGCAAGCAGGAGTATGATTGGCAGGGGTACTATGATATTATAAGAGAATATCAGCCTGAGGCGGTTATATCAATAACGGGTCCCGACGTTCGTTGGTGCGGAAATGAAGCGGGTGTCTGCAGAAAGTCCGAATGGAATGTTGTGCCGCACTATTACAGTCAATATGAGCTGATAGCCGCACAGTCACAGCAGAACGTTGAAAAGCCGCCGAAAAAGGTAAATCCGACAGCACTTGATCTAGGCAGCAGAAAGGCTATTAAAAAAGCTTCAAAGTTGATATGGTATCCGGCGGAGGTCGATGTTTCGATAAGAAAAGGTTGGTTCTATCACGTTGATGATGACTATACTGTAAAGCCGCTTTCTAAACTTTTGGATATATATTATAATTCGGTTGGTGCCAATGCGAGTTTCCTGCTTAATATTCCGCCTAATAAGGATGGACTGTTTGCAGAACGTGATGTAGAAACACTTATTGCATTGGGTGCACAGCTGAAGATAGATTTTAACGAGAATCTTGCAGAGGGTTCTGTGATAACTGATTCCTGCCGCCTTGATGATGAGCACTGCGGTCAAAAGGCGTTGAGCTATAATCAGGATGAATATTGGCATTCGGGATACGAGCCTGAGAATGCGATGCTGACACTCGACCTGGGTGACGATTACGACATTGATAAGGTTGTACTTTCCGAGCATATCGCAACGGGTCAGCAGATAGAAAAGTTTACTCTTTACGCTCAGGTCAAAGGAAAGTGGAAGAAACTTTATGCAGGAACTGTTATAGGCTCAAAACGTATCTGCCGCTTTGAGGAGATGCGAATGCGGTATATAAAGCTTGTTGTTGAGCAGACGCGTTGTTTTGCAACCATTTCCAGATTTGAGGCATATTAATTCTGTTCGAGGAGGATAAAGCTTTGAAAAGAATGAAAGTTACACAGCCGCCTATGGGTTGGAACAGCTGGGATTGCTATGGAGCATCCGTTAATGAAGAGCAACTCAGGGGCAATGCCGACTATATGGCGAAGTATTTGAAAGAATTTGGTTGGGAGTATATCGTTTGCGATATTCAGTGGTCCGAGCCTACAGCGGAGTCTACTGCCTATCACAATTTTGCAGAGCTTGAAATGGATGAGTATTCACGTCTTGTTCCTGCCGTTAACCGTTTCCCGAGCGCAGCAAACGGTAACGGGTTTAAGGCAATTGCGGATTACTGCCATTCACTCGGACTTAAATTCGGCATACACATAATGCGTGGTATACCCCGTCAGGCTGTACACCGCAACACTAAGATTCTCGGCACAGATAAAACTGCACGTGATATTGCACAGCAGTTTTCAGTCTGTCCGTGGAATACGGATATGTACGGTGTCGACCCACGCAAGGAGGGTGCTCAGGAATATTACAACTCAATTTTTGAGCTCTATGCCTCTTGGGGAGTGGACTTTATCAAGTGTGATGATATTGCTGATACAAAGTTCAAGCCAAACGACCCGTATTCAGCCCGTGAAGAGATAGAGCTTATGCGAAACGCAATGAATAACTGCGGCAGGGATATGGTATTCAGCCTTTCCCCCGGACCGGCACCCGTTGCAGAGGCGGAGCACCTCAAGGCACATGCCGATATGTGGCGTATAACGGATGATTTTTGGGACAGATGGGACTTGCTTTACGATATGTTCTGGCGTTGCAGTACATGGCAGAACCATGTAGCAGAGTGCTCCTGGCCTGACTGTGATATGTTACCGCTCGGTCATATTGCTCTGTATGAGGACAATGACGGCAAGAAGGGCAGATATACACGTCTTACAAAGCCCGAACAGGTGACAATGATGACTCTTTGGAGCATATTCCGCTCACCGCTTATCATGGGTGGTGAGATGCGTGACAATGATGAGTTTACACTTTCGCTCATGACAAACAAGGAAGTTTTGCATATGCACAAGAACTCGTGTAAAGCTAATGAACTTTACAGAAGAGAAACGGAGGACGGCGGAGATATAGCCTGGGTATCGCAGGGAAAAGACTGCAAATACCTTGCCCTGTTTAATACAGAGGATAAAAAACGTGAGCTTGAGTTTGACTTAACCGAGATTCTCATGCCAAGTAAAGTATATGACCTTTACGAACTTTGGAGCGGTGAAAGCTTCCGGGCGGCAGACGGATTTAAAACAACAATTGAGCCTCACGGTGCAAAGCTTTATAAAATAAAGTAAAAAAGAAAGGCTGACGATTTCGTCAGCCTTTTAATATATCATTTTGTTTTATAAAACGATTTTCTTACCCTCTTTATGTGCAATATATGCCGCTTCCATAGTTTGTGTGAGTGCTACTGCATCGTCTATTGTGTACGGCACACTCTCACCGCCGTCAATGGCATCTAACCAGGCACAGAGAGGACTCTTCATACCGTCGGGAATTTCGGGCGTTACCCAGCCGTCTCCGATATTGTATCTGACTGTGTCATCGGGGCCACCTGCGAATAAGCATCCCTTTGAACCGCATATTTCAAGTGAGAACGGGTTGTGGACGGCAACGAATCCCGTTTCGCTGATACCTATGGCACCGTTTTCATATTCGATAACCGATACGGCATTATCCTCGACAGAGTCTACCATGTAGTTTGTAAATGTTGAAGAAACAGCTTTTGGCTTACCCATAAACCAGTTGAGAAGATACATCGGATGTGCACCGAGGTCCATCATTGCACCGCCGCCACAGCTTTCGGCATCATAAAAAGTTTCGGGCAACCAACCTGCTATTGCACCGTTGTGTGCGTTTCTCATTCTGCAGTATGTAAGAGTGCCGAGCAGACCGTCGTCAACAGCTTTCTTTATCCAGAGAAAGTCGCCTCTGGTACGCCAGACGAAAGAAATACAGAATTCTACACCGGCTTCTTTTACGGCCTTTGCTATTTCGTCTGCGGTTTTTGTATCAAAGCAGAGAACCTTTTCTGTGAATATGTGCTTTCCTGCTTTTGCCGCTTTGATAATTATGTCGGGGTGGAGGTTTGTCTGAGTACAGACGGCTATGGCGTCTACATCCTCACGGGCGAGGAGCTTATCGTAGTCTGGCTCAAAATCGCATCCGTATTTTTCGGCGGCTGCCTTGCCGAGGGCTTCATCAGGGTCCCAAAGAGCGGTTATGCGGCAACGTTCATCTTTGGCTATTGTATCGGCATAGCCACTGAAATGCACATGCCATGTTCCCACAAGTGCGATGTTTTTCATTTGTATCATTCCTTTTTTGATTTTTGAAGTCCATTTATTGTTTGAAAAATATCCCATATTGGGATATAATATACGAAAGTGAGATTAGGCGGTGAAAGCATGAATTCAAAACCTGTTTGTCATATAGTCGGTGCAGGCGATTTTTACGGAATTTCGGTTGAAAAAGGCGACTTTGTAATCGCTGCGGACGGCGGCTATCGGTATTTAAAAGAGCTTGGAATCAAGCCCGATATAGTTATAGGTGATTTTGATTCACTTAAGTTTACACCGTCAGGTGAAAATGTAATTTTGCTCCCGAAAGAAAAAGACGATACCGATATGGATGCCGCTGTAAAAGAGGGTTTGAACCGAGGTTTTTTGGATTTTGTGTTTTACGGTGCAACAGGCGGAAGACTAGACCATACTCTTGCGAATCTTCAGCTTATCGCAAAGCTTTCGCAGTCCGGTGCAACCGCTGTCATAGACGGCGGTGATATAATGGTTACAGCCATAACCGATTCCCAAATATGTTTCGGTGAGGAAGCAGAGGGCTGTGTGTCTGTATTTTCTCACACAGATATATCAACGGGAGTTACGCTAAAAGGGTTAAAATATGAGCTTGAAAACAGTGAGCTTAAAAACACGTTTTCGCTCGGTATAAGCAATGAATTTTGCGGTATAAGCAGTGCCATATCGGTTGAAAAAGGTACGCTCATAGTGACTTATCCGAAAGGTGTAAGCGTCAAATAAATAATAGCATAACATCAGCCTGCTAACAAGAAAAACTTAATGTTTTGAGAAAATAGATTTAAACCATTTCATATCTGCTCCGGATATGCTGCCTGTTACGGTCAGCAGAAGAATATATACGGAGCAGGTGAAGGTGATTATTGCCGTGAGAATAATTTTGCCGTCGATTATGCCTGATGCGACAATCCGCACAAGGAAGAAAGAAGCGAGTATGCAGGCCGTGGGTTTTAAAAGGCCGTTTTTCAAATCAATATCGAGCTTACATACTTTTATCAGCCTTCTTATGCTCAGATAAAAGTTTATAAGCTCACTGACAAAGAGGATTATTATGTATCCCGTAACGGAGTATTTCGGGATAAGTGTGTACACTAAAACTACGCACATTGCCGAGTCGATTATGTTGTAGCGCATGGAGTAAACCTGCTGGTCAAGTCCTTTGAGAATACCGTCAACGGTTGTGTCCATGTACATTACGGGCAGGAGCGGTGCAAGCACACGAAGATACATCGCCGAGTCGAGATTATCATATATACACATTGAAAGTTCATCTGCAAAAACATACATAACACCTGCTGTTCCGAGTGAGAACAGCATGGTGATTTTTATTACTCTTGCGGCCATGCTTTCAATTCTTCCTTTGTTGTTTTGTGCACAACATTCGGCGAATTCCGGCACGAGCATGCTTGAGAGTGAAGTCAGAATTGCGGCAGGATATAGGATTATCGGCAGAGCCATGCCGTGTATCGTGCCGTAAACAGCCATTGCACTGTCGCTTGACTGTCCTGATTTTCTGAAACCTACGGGGATAAGCAGATGCTCAATTGTCAGAAGTACCGAGCGGGCACAAGAGCCTGCAGCATCGGGTAGAGCAATTCTGAGCATTTCTTTAACATCGGCTTTCTGCTCCCTTGCAGGAAGTCTGTTTCCTTTTTTTGTGCACTTAAAAAGGATAAATGAGCATAAAAAGGAAACTGCTTCCGAAGCTGTCATTCCCGTGACAATGGCGTCGCAGGCGAACTCCAGTCCTTTGCTTAACTGTGAAGACAAAGTGAGTACTACTACTGTGATTTTGGTTGCTTGTTCAATTACCTGGACTACTGCGTATTTTGAAATTGTGCGTTCAGCGGTAAAGTAACCGCTGAGTGCTGAAGACATAGCCACAAACGGCAGACTGAGGGCTAATATCCGTAAAGCCGAGACGGTTCGTATATCATTGAGCCAATGAACGGCTATTATATTTGCACCTGCCGCAAGCACGCACGCCATTACTACACCTACCAGCAACCCGTAAAGAATGCACATGCGCATAATCTTAACCGAATTTCCAAGCCCCCGTCCGTTATCTTCAACGACGAGACGTGTAGAAGCGAGCTTCAGGCCGGCTGTTGAAAAGGTAACGGCCATGGTGTAAACGGTGGTGACGAGGGAAAACAGGCCTATTCCCGATGCACCTATCTTGTTTGTAAGATAGATGTTGAACGATACACCAATCGTTCTCATGAGGAATGTGGTGGCTGTCAGAATCAGGGTGTTTATTAACAGTCTTCTGGTGTTTTTCATTGTATGACTCCCATGTAGCAGAATAAGTTTATTTAAGGGCAAAACAAGTCAAAACTCACTTGACAAAAAGGCGTGCTGATGTGATAATAAAGAGTAAAGTAAATAAGATGATTAGGAGTGGATATTATGAGAAAATTAAAGCAGGCGATTGCGTTTGTTTTGGTTGTGGTTATGATTATGTGTACTCCTGCGGTAGCCTTTGCTGTAGAGGACAAGCCGTTTGATAACAGTCAGTTTTTTGACTACGGGGATTATTCGGTTCATTACCGTGTTTTCAAAGCTCAGGGTGAGTTTAAGGGCAGAATAATGATGCTTCACGGTTTTGGCTGTTCAACATATTCGTGGGAGCCCATGGCAAAACAGCTTACCGCTGCAGGCTATGAATGTGTCCTTGCTGATTTGCCCGGATTCGGATACACGACAAGAGAAACTAAAGATATTGAACTTGTTGACCGTGAGGTGCTCGTAGAGGAACTTATGGTATCAATAGCACCTATGAACGAGTGGATACTTGCGGGTCACTCTATGGGTGGCGGAGTTTCACTGAACATTGCGAGCGAGACACCCGAACTCAAAGCGCTTTTGCTTTACTGTCCTGCACCGATTCCCGCAAATGAGTTTCCGCAGGCAGTTCAAAGTATTATGACAAGCAACTGTTTGGGCAAATTTATGTCTTTGTTTTTGAAGTACGGTTCAAAAGTAGATGTGTTGATGCGTCTGATTTTGCTTGCCGCATTTATTGACTGGAACTTCTCTATGGAATATGATATTTCCAAAGTTTCCGATCCGTTGGCAATAGATAATACGGGTAACAGCTTAATGGGTATGATGTTCAATGCCAGACCTACAGACTTTGAGGCTGTGAGTAAGATTAAGATGCCTGTTTTACTGGTTCAGGCCCAGTTTGACCTTATTCTTATGCCGAATATGAAAGCTGATGTCGGCAATGCGTTGCCCGATGCCGTCAGATACGATGTTAAAAAAGGCGGTCACATGTGCAACGAGAACCGTGCCGATGAGTTGACTGAGGTAACACTTGACTTTTTGTCAGAAAATATTTAAAGGTAAAAATTAACGCTGCTCCTCCGGCGTGGAGCAAAAAGGCGTTCATGTAAAATCTTATTCGCCGGAGAAATGGAATATGTTATGGCAAAAGAACTTGCAAAGCAGTACGATCCAAAAGAAGTAGAGGACAGAACTTATAAATTCTGGCTTGACGGCAATTATTTTCATGCCGTACCCGATCCGGAGAAAAAGCCTTATACAATAGTTATTCCGCCTCCGAATATTACAGGCCAGCTTCATATGGGCCATGCTCTTGATAATACACTTCAGGACATCCTCATTCGTTTCCGCAGAATGCAGGGTTATGATACCCTTTGGCTGCCGGGAACAGACCACGCATCTATCGCTACCGAGGCTAAGATAGTTGAGGCAATGGCGAAAGAGGGCGTTACCAAGGACGATATCGGCCGTGAAGCATTCCTCGAACGTGCATGGGCATGGAAGGAGAAGTTTGGCGGAAGAATTATAGAACAGCTAAAGAAAATGGGCTCTTCCTGCGACTGGGAGCGTGAGCGTTTTACTCTTGATGAGGGTTGTAATAAGGCTGTCAACGAGGTTTTCTGCCGTCTTTATGAAAAGGGCCTTATCTACAGAGGCGAGAGAATAATCAATTGGTGTCCAAACTGCCTTACATCTATTTCAGATGCAGAGGTTGAGTATGAGGACCAGGCAGGCCACTTCTGGCATATTCGTTATCCGTTCAAGGACGGTAGCGGCTATCTTGAGCTTGCAACAACAAGACCCGAGACTCTTTTGGGCGATACAGCAGTTGCTGTTAACCCGAATGATGAAAGATATAAAGACATAATCGGCAAAACACTTATTCTTCCGATTGTTCACCGTGAGATTCCCGTCGTTGCAGATGATTATGTTGAGATAGACTTTGGAACAGGTGTTGTTAAGATTACCCCTGCCCATGACCCGAATGACTTTGAGGTCGGTCTGCGTCATGACCTTCCCATTATCAATGTTCTTACTGACGATGCGAAAATCACAGAGGATTATCCGAAGTATGCCGGTATGGACAGATATGAGGCAAGAAAAGCCATTGTCAAAGACCTTGAGGCAGAGGGTGCTCTTGTTAAAATTGAAGACTATAGCCATAATGTCGGTACTTGTTACCGCTGTTCAACAACCGTTGAGCCTCGAGTTTCAAAGCAGTGGTTTGTAAAGATGAAGCCTCTTGCAGGTCCTGCTATTGATGCGGTTAAAAATGATGAAACAGCGTTTGTTCCCAAGCGTTTTGAAAAGGTATATTTCCATTGGCTTGAGAATATCCGTGATTGGTGTATTTCGCGTCAGCTCTGGTGGGGTCACAGAATACCTGCATGGTATTGTGCCGATTGCGGTGAGATAACCGTTGCGAGAACTGCACCCGATAAATGCTGTAAGTGTGGCAGTGCAAATCTTGAGCAGGATCCCGATACACTTGATACATGGTTCTCATCGGCACTCTGGCCGTTCTCAACACTCGGTTGGCCGGATGTTGATGCAGAGGACTT
>JAZUNO010000028.1:0-5105 GCA_045604185.1 Acutalibacteraceae bacterium
ACATGGATATAGTTGTAAAAAATGAAGATTTATTGAATCAAAAACTTTCTGGTGAAGAAAAACAACTTTTTACAGACTATGTTGATGCGTGGAGTGAAGCTTCATATATTTTTGAAGAAGAGTCTTTTATAAGAGGTTTTCGAATAAGTGCAAAATTTATATATGATACATTTATAGAATAAAAAACAGTAGCAGATGAAACTCTGCTACTGTTTTAATTTTTTACTTTCCGATAAACTCTTTACCGCCCATGTACGGTCTGAGAGCTTCGGGGATGCTGACTGTTCCGTCGGCGTTAAGATTGTTCTCAAGGAATGCGATAAGCATTCTCGGAGGAGCAACAACTGTGTTGTTGAGGGTATGTGCAAAATATTTGCCGTCCTTGCCGTTTATGCGAATCTTAAGTCTGCGAGCCTGTGCATCGCCGAGATTTGAACAGCTTCCGACCTCAAAATACTTCTGCTGTCTGGGTGACCATGCCTCAACATCAATTGATTTTACCTTAAGGTCTGCAAGGTCGCCCGAGCAACATTCGAGAGTTCTTACAGGAATATCGAGTGAACGGAAGAGGTCAACTGTATTCTGCCAGAGCTTTTCAAACCAAACCATGCTGTCTTCGGGTTCACATACAACTATCATTTCCTGCTTTTCAAACTGGTGAATACGGTAAACACCGCGTTCCTCAATTCCGTGAGCACCTTTTTCTTTTCTGAAGCAGGGTGAGTAGCTTGTGAGGGTCTGCGGAAGAGTATCGGGCTGAATAATTGTGTCGATAAACTTTCCTATCATTGAGTGCTCACTCGTACCGATAAGGTAGAGGTCCTCGCCCTCAATTTTATACATCATAGCGTCCATTTCAGCAAAGCTCATAACACCCGTTACAACTTCGCTTCTTATCATAAAAGGCGGTACGCAATAGGTGAAGCCGCGGTCAATCATGAAATCACGGGCGTAGGAGATAACGGCTGAGTGAAGACGTGCGATGTCACCCATAAGATAGTAGAATCCGTTTCCTGCAACCTTGCGTGCGGAATCAAGGTCGATTCCGTTGAACTTCTCCATAATGTCGGTATGATAGGGGATTTCAAAATCAGGAGTAACGGGCTCGCCGTAGCGAGTAATTTCAACATTTTCACTGTCATCTTTACCGATAGGAACACTCGGGTCGATGATGTTGGGAATTTTCATCATTATATTTTTGATTTTCTCGCTATACTCAGCTTCGAGAGCTTCAAGCTCGGCAAGACGCTTTGCGTTTGCTGTAACTTCAGCTTTTACCTGCTCAGCTTCTTCCTTTTTGCCCTGAGCCATGAGTGCACCTATCTGCTTTGATATGCGGTTACGGTTGCCTCTGAGATTATCAGCTTCCTGCTTTGCTGCTCTGCTCTGTTTGTCGAGTTCAATAACTTCGTCAACGAGCGGAAGTTTATTGTCCTGAAATTTCTTTTTGATATTTTCTTTTACAACATCGGGGTTCTCTCTTAAAAATTTTAAATCCAGCATTTTTATATCCTCCTGAGATATTATACTAAAAAAACCCTTGAAAGAGATTTACTCTTTCAAGGGTGCATAAGCACGGTACCACCTTGGTTTTTAACTCTTCTCCTTAACGCGGAAAACGTGGGATTCATCACCCCATGCTCAAAAGCGGAATTAACACTGCGGACAAAAGGAACTCACAGCAAATGTTCCTCTCTCTGATTGCCCCGACGTGTAAACGTTCTTTATCACAGCATTTATATATTCTGATTGCTACTTATTATATACCTGCTTTTTTTCAAAGTCAAGGCTTTGTTTTTTAGAAATAAGGTGTGCCCTTGTCAAAGCGGCAACGATTGTGGGGACAATTGCAAGCTGAATAATAATTCCGGGCAGGGATGTTACAAATGAGGCTGTTATCCAGGCATCAAAAGAGTAAGTGCCGGCTGAAAAAATCAACGCTTTTGCAATCCCTGATACGATGCGGCCTGAAAGCATGGCACAAATAAGGCTTATATATAAATTTGCATAGTTACTTTTAGTATGTATTACTCTCATTAAAAATCCCGTAACTGCACCGTAGACTGCGAGCTCAAGCATCATCGGAGGCAAAAGTGACATAACCGGCATTCCGGTTATAAGAGTAGAAAGCAACGGGCCGACAAGTCCGCACAGTATACCGAACGGCCATCCGCAGATAAGGCCACAGAGTAAAACAGGAATATGCATGGGACAAAATACTTTACCTGCGTTTTGTACCATGTGAAAAGCCATAGGCAGAACAACGCAAAGGGCAATACAAAATGCAGTTATAACAGATTTTCTTATAGCAACCGTTCTTTTCATAGCAGTCTCCTTTAAAACAACCATATTATACAACATCCTTTTCTTTAAAGCTATAAAAATTTATTTCTTTTTATGCGACATCATGTCTTTTGCTATTGTTTGGGCGAGAGAATCCATTTTTGAAAAGTCCATTGCAGAAATATAAAGGTGCTCCAGCTCATCATGTATGGATTTAGCTTCCGCTAAAGCAGATATAGCTTCTTCAATAAATTCTGCGCAGGCTTTTTTTGTAAAATTCAACCTTGGACTTTTTGCACGCAGGGCCGCCTTGTCTGTAAATCTTGATGAGTTTATTTTCTTAACCTCTCCCATACCGAAATGATGAAAGAGGTTAGAAGTGACAAATCCCAGACGGAGTGCAGGAACAAGAATATGCTCTATTTCGTTATTGGTTGAAATCGGACAAAGGCCGGTTATGATATCAAGCCCTGCCGCAAGTGCATATCGGCGGATAAGCGAAAGTAACAACGGAGCACATGCCGCATTTTCGTCCTCTATTACATATATTCTGTCGCACAGCTCTAAAACGCGTTCGTGCTGAAGAATTATTCCCTTTGATGTCGGGGCGGAAATGAAACGGTGATGTTCTTCGCCTATATGTCCTTTGGGACTGCCGAACTCACGGGACGCAAGTCTCGATGCAAAACGCCGTACTTTTTCTTCGTCGGTACAGTCCAGAGCAATGCGTGAAATATCGCAACGCAACATTGATGCAGCCTCAAGAAATCTTCTGCATCTGCGGTGGCATGCGGCGTTTTCATCTGTCAGACGGATAACGTTGCGTGCATTTTCTTTAAGAAAAGTTTTATCCCAGAACTCTCCGAGATTAATAAGCTCCTCCGAAACACCCGGATATTTCGGCTCCATAACGTGAGGGGAGGTGCCGTCGACAATACAGCAGTTCAGTTGCGGAGCAACGACACCGTCAATGGAATCAGGGTCAGATGAGCAGAATATGACTTCATTTTCCACGCCGTTTTCCGTAAGAATAAAACTAATTTTTTTCAAAAGGGTGGATTTTCCGGTGCCGGGACCGCCCTTTATTATGTAAGCATAACCGCCCTCGTGAGGGGAATATATTTCATTGAAAAAGGAGCGAAAACCGCTCGGTGAACTGCATCCCAAAAAGAATCCGTTTAATTTTCTATCCATAAATACCCCTCCAAAAAATCCAGCATGCTTTCCTTTTCAGAAAGCTTAATTGCGTTATATTACAGATTATTCGCAAGGGCACGTCTTGTTACCCAAAAATTAATCCGTAATTCACAAAAACGTGAATTGCGGATTAAAGTTGCTTATTTCTCTTCAAACTGATCCTTGCCGACGCCGCAGAGCGGACAAAGAAAATCGTCAGGCAGATCACCGAATCTCGTGCCCGGAACAATGCCGTTATCGGGGTCGCCTGATTCCTCGTCGTAAACGTAGCCGCAAACTATGCAAACATATTTTTTCATAGCAAATTATCCTTTCAATAAAAATAAAACATAACTATTATTGACGGATTGGTTCTCAATATGTGCTTTCTAAAACTTTATTTAAAAACAAAAATAAAGTTTGTTAAGAGGAGCTTTTAATATTGACAATACCCGAAAATCAATGTAAAATATTCGCTGTGATATTGCAACGGGGTGTAGCGCAGTTGGTAGCGCGCCTGCTTTGGGAGCAGGATGCCGGGGGTTCGAATCCCTCCACTCCGACCACCTAAGTACAACGGTTTTAATACAAACCGTTGTACTTTTTTGTTTTTGTGGTATAGTTTATTTATATAGTAGTTTTAAATCAAAGGGTAAACCATGGGATTTTTTAGTAACCTTTTTAAAGATTCATTTGAAACATGGTTTAGAATTATGAATTGTTAATAAAAAGGAGAAAAACTATGAGCTACTTAAGTGAACTTCGTAAAATTGTAGGACATAGACCACTACTTTCTGCTGGTGCTACTGTCCTTGTAATTAAAGATAGTAAAATTCTTTTGAACCTCCGTTCCGATACAGAAACGTGGGGTATCCCTGGTGGTGGATTAGAGCTTGGTGAATGTTTAGAAGAAACTGCATTTCGTGAATTAAAAGAAGAAACAGGTCTTACTGCGGGGAAAATGACATTGGTCACTGTGTTGTCTGGTAAGGACTTTTATTTTGTTTACCCTAATGGTGATATGTTGTATTCCGTTGTTTCTTTATATCTTGCCGAAAATGTCAGCGGAGATTTAAAAATTACAGATGGCGAAAGTCTTAAACTTCAATATTTTAGTTTCGATAATTTACCAAATCTCGAAAGCAGAGCAAAAACAATGATTGAGTGGATAAAAGAAAATAAAAAAGATTTAATAGGATATAATGATTTTGACAATAAATTTGTATTTACGGAGGTCAAGATTTGAAAAGAAAAATATTGATTGTTGACGGAAGTAATCTATTGTTTCAAATGTTTTTTGGAATGCCTTCACGAATATATAATGAGCAAGGAATAGGTATATGGGGAGTGTTGGGCTTTGTTGGTGCTCTTCTTAAAATCGTTCGGCAAACAAATCCAACCCATCTTACAGTTCTTTTTGATAGTGATAATGAGAACAAAAGAACCTTAATAAATAGCGATTACAAAGCAAACAGAATTGATTACAGTCAAGCACGTGACGAAGAAAATCCATATTCACAATTAACATATGTTTATCAAGCACTTCAATATTTAGGTATCACTTATGCAGAAACTACAAACTGTGAAGTGGACGATTGGATTTCTAGTTATACAAGTTTATATGGAAATGATAATGAAATTGTTGT
>JAZUNO010000029.1:0-20696 GCA_045604185.1 Acutalibacteraceae bacterium
GGATGAATTTTCACCTGTAGTTTATAACACCATGAACGGTGAAATAGAACCTATTGACTTTGAATACATAAACGGCAAGACTGTTATTAAAGCAGAGCTTTATGATTACGACAGTTTGCTTCTCAGGCTCTATAAAGGCAGAGGCGAATGCCAGGTAATGTCTGAAAATGAGTACCAAAAATCACAGATTGCCATTCCTGCAGAAGTTGAGTATACACTCGACGAGCCAAACGTAATGTTACTTGACATGGCTAAGTTTGCCCTTGACGGCGAAGAATTTTCCGACTACGAAGAGGAGCTTCTCAGAGCGGACAACATCTGCCGTCAAAAACTCGGTTGGCCCAAACGCGGCGGTGCAGTCGTACAGCCCTGGGTAATCGATGAGCCCGTGCCCGAGCACACTGTTTCACTCCGATTTAAAATTGACAGCGACATTGAATACAGAGGTGCCTTACTTGCTCTTGAAGATGCTCAAAAAGCTGTAATCACATTTAACGGCGAGAATGTTCAGAATGATACAGTCGGCTGGTATGTTGACAAATCCATAATGACAGTTAAACTCCCCGACATAAAGGCCGGCGAGAATATTCTCGATATAACCTTGCCTTTCGGCCGCAGAACAAACGTCGAATGGTGCTATCTGCTTGGCGATTTCGGCGTCGATGTCAGAGGAAAAGTTAAAAAGCTTATTAACAAGCCTATAAAACTCGCTTTTGGTAACATCGTGTCACAAGGTCTCCCCTTCTACGGCGGAAACATAACATATCACATGGATATCAACACCGACAGCGAAAAGCTCTTTATCAACGTGCCGCATTACGAAGGTGCTCTTACCGAGGTTTTCCTTGACGGCGAAAGCAAAGGTGAAATAATATATTCACCGTATACGCTCGAAATAAAGGACGTTCCTGCAGGCAATCACAAGCTCGACATTAAGCTTTACACCAACCGCAAAAACTCTTTCGGTACGGTTCACATGGCAAATGTCAACTTCCATTGGATTGGCCCCGATGCATGGCGTACCACAGATTGCAGATGGAGCTATGAATACTTCCTGTGCACCGTCGGTATCCTTTCCTCACCAATAATTTGTAATTTAAAATAAAAAGGAGCTAATATGATGAAAAAGACTCTGAAATCTTCACTTGCTTTTATTCTTGCACTGGTCATGCTCTTCTCATGTGCATTCGCATCAGTTTCAGCTGTCGAGGCTGAAAAGGCCGAAAGTATTTCACTCTCGGAAATCCCCGGCAAAATCACTGATGCTGCAGAATACGCATATTCCCTATATGAAGAATATGTTCCCGAAAGTGTCAAGGATATCAATGCAAACGTCGCAGGCAATGTGACCGACGGTATAAAAAATTTGCTGACACTTTACCCCTCAAATATTACAGTAGCAGGCAAAGAGTATAATGTTGCTTCACTTATCGGTCTTATATCCGCGCTGAGCAAGATGAGCACCGACAAGGAAAAGACCGCAATAGCAATGAGATACCTCGAAATGCTTTTCACTAAAATAATCAAATTTATCGCTGACCTTATTCCCATGCCTCACGGACTTACAAAGCTTGAGGACTACAAACCCGAAAGCAAGAACTTCTACAAGGGCAGTGAAACTTTTGCAACTCAGGCCGCTGCTGATGCTAAATGGCAACTCGGATACAGCCAGGCCAGCCTTGTTCCCGATGATGTTCTCAACGGCAACTATTATCTTGGCGGATACCTGCTTCAGAACTTCCCGTCAAACACTGTCGAGACCGTTCTTGATGATATGAAAGTCCGTACCATAGTTATCGACGACGGACGTGGCAAAGTAGCTTTTGCGACAATAGAGTCTATCGGACTTGCAAACTCGGACGTGAAACAAATCAGAGAGCGTGTCGAGAAAAAGCTTAAAAACAGCGGTATCATTTCCGTTAACGTATTCACTACCCACTGTCACAGCTGTATCGACACCCAGGGCCTTTGGAATCCTTTCTTCCTCAAGATGGGTAAAAACATTCTCGTCTCTTTGACAGGATTCGGTGAGTACTCATCAGGTACTGACCCCAAATATATGGAGTTTCTCTACGATACCACTGTTGACACCATAGTAGAAGCCTGCCAAAACATGGAGAGCGGCGAACTCTATGAGTCAACAATGGAGCTTTCCGAGGACTATCTGAGTGACGACAGAGGTGTCTATGAAGCTGTTTCAAACCTCACAAGACTCCGCTTCGTTCCCGACGATGAGAGTTCAAAAGAAACATATATCGTCAACATGTCCGCTCACCCGTATATCACAGGTCTTAAGACCGACAAGAGCAGCGGTAAGGAGCTCTCCGCTGACTACACATACTACATGGAAGAAATTATCAGCTCTAAAGAAAACAACAACACAAACTTCATGTTCATAAACGGTGCTCTAGCCGGAATATACTCCGCCAGAGGAGTTACAAACGACGGCGTTGATACCGTTCGCAGAAGCGAGGAAGCTACACGCTACGGACACGAACTCGGACGTATGGTTGTCGCTATGAATATGACTGTTGACGAGATAAAGCAGGCAGGCAACTGGCTGACTAATGATGAGTTCTACAAGGAAAACATCAGACTTATCAACGAAAACAACGAACTTACCGCTGAAGAAAAAGAAGAAAGGCTTGAACAAATCAGCGTTTGGTACGAAAACTGGGAGCCCGTTGAAGAGAGAAAGGTTGAGCCTATTCTCAATATCAGACACAAAGAGGTTATCGTCGAGATAACAAACCCCGTAATCGAGGCTGTAGGTAAATGCAAGCTCGTCAACAACGAGATTTTCTACGCTGAGGGTAAAAAGCTCTATACCGTAACGGAAATCGGCTATCTCGAGATAGGTAAGGACATTAAAATTGCTCTTCTCCCCGGTGAAGTAAATCCCGAGCTTGTAACAGGTAAGGGTGAGTGTCTTGCTGAAAACTCTTTCTCAGGCACAGCTTTCGGATATCCCTCGATAAACGAAATAGTAAGCGACTACTGCGGTAAAGAAACAGAAGTCTTTGTATTCGGTGAAGCTAATGACGCCTGCGGTTATGTTGTTACAGACAACGACTACTGCATGATTTTCTTCGATGATTCAGCTACTTTCGGTGACCACTATCAGGAAAGCATTTCATTCGGACGTACCGTAGCTTCCACTCTCGTCAAAGGCTATGAAGAAATGATGAAAGAGATTAAAAAATAAGGCCAACTGAAAAATCACTAATAAAAAACAGAGATATGCTGACGCATATCGCATTTTTTTCTATATTATTTTATTCGCCGAACAATTCCTCAGTCAGTGCAATCGCTTCTTCGTGCAAACGTTTTTCTTCTTCCAAATCCTGCTTGTATGTGCCGTCAGGCTGTTTTACAAGAACGCTACCCTCATGCACATCGTTCGGCAGGAGATTCAAGGATATATTAACCATTGTGTTGCCGTCCTCACAAACAGCAAAACCTTTTTCAATTCTGTCAACAATATAGTATCCCATAATTTAACTTCCTTAACTTTCAGAATCAGCAAAATATGTTTTAAGAGTTTTACCGTCCGAGCCGATTACTACAGTACCCTTAAGGTCGGTGCGTTCATACTCTATATCGGCCTTTTTGAGCATCTGAAGAGTTTCTCTGTGCGGATGCCCGTAGTCATTATCCTTTCCGCAGGATATCAGAGCAATCGACGGTGAAACAGCATCAAAGAATTCCTTGCAGGTAGATGTACTGCTGCCGTGATGTCCCATTTTCAGAACATCCGCATTAACATCAGCTCCGCTGTCAAGAATACGTCTCTCCGATGCCGCTTCGGCATCACCCGTAAACAGGAACGAAACATCCCTGTAGTCAAGGCGCATAACGACTGAAGCATCGTTCAAATCCTCAGGGGTGCCGACGGGACCGAGAATTGTTATCAGTGCTTCGCCCAGCGTACACTGAGACTGCGGTTTTGCGAAAATTGTCTTCGCTCCGCTTGCCTTGACTGCCTTTAACAACTGCTTATATATGCTAGTGTTCGGTACAAGCTTATTGGGAAGTTTCGGCATTATAACATTCTTGACTTTGAATGCTTTGATAACTTCGGGCATGCTTCCTATATGGTCTGAATGCGGATGTGTTGCGACCACATATTCAAGCTCCTCAACACCGCTTTCTTTGAGGTAATTGATGACAGTATCACTGTTACCCCGCTCGCCTGCATCAATAAGCATGGCGTGAGAGCCAAACTTTACAAGTATGCTGTCACCCTGACCGACATCTATCATATGCACCGTCAGCTTTTGCTCTACGGCAGAAGCATCCCCGACAGGCTCATCCTTTGACAGCAATTCGCTCCACGTAGGCACGTCAAAAGGAAGATTCATATAAGGTGCTGCGGTTATTAAAACAATTGCCGCCAACGCTACAACAAGAGTGATTATCCTTATCTTCTTATTGCGGCTTACGTTTGTTCTTTCTTGCTCCATTTAGGTCATTCCCCTTATAATTATTTTTTGCCTGGCGTGGCTTTATCAGACAGTTTTTACCCGTTCCGATAAGGTCTGCTCTGCCCGCTCGTCTGAGTGCCTCTTCAACCAACTCTCTGTTCTTTGGGTTGAAGTACTGCAACAGTGCACGCTGCATCGCCTTATCGTGCGGAGTTTTCGCAACAAAGACCTCTTTAAGTGTATACGGATCAAGGCCCGTATAGAACATGCAAGTCGAAACCGTTCCCGGGGTGGGATAAAAATCCTGCACCTGCTCCGGACGTATATTCTCTCTTTTCAAAAACTGTGCCAGCTCAACAGCATCCTTAAGCGTACTGCCCGGATGCGATGACATCAGATACGGAACAAGGTACTGCTCCTTGCCTGCCTGCTTGCTCAAAGCAAAATATCTGCGTGCAAATTTCAGGTATGCCTCAATATGAGGTTTGCCCATGAGGTCAAGCACCGCCGCAGAACAGTGTTCCGGAGCTACCTTGAGCTGTCCGCTCACATGGTGTTTCACAAGTTCTTCAAAGAAGCTTTCATCCTTGTCTTCAAGCAGATAATCGTATCTTATGCCCGAGCGGATAAACACGCGCTTTACTTTCGGCAGCTCACGCAGGGTACGGAGAATATCAAGATACTCCTCATGATTTGCCTCGATTCGGGGACACGGATTAGGTGCAAGACACTTCTTGCCCTTACACAATCCCCTCTCAAGCTGTCCCTCGCACGACGGAGCTCTGAAATTGGCGGTAGGACCGCCGACGTCATGTATATATCCCTTGAAGCGAGGATTTTCTGTAAGCTTTTTAGCTTCTTTGACAATTGATTCTTTACTTCTTGCCGTTATAAATCTGCCCTGGTGAAATGCCAGCGAGCAGAAATTACACGCACCGAAACAGCCTCGGTTATGCGTTATTGAAAATTCAACTTCCTCTATTCCGGGAACGCCGCCGTCTTTCTCATATGACGGATGATAAGTTCTCATAAACGGAAGCTCATACACACGGTCAAGCTCTTGCGTGGTCAGCGGAGGCATAGGCTTATTCTGCACAAGCATCTTTGAGCCGTGACGCTGTTTTATCACCTTGCCCCTTACAAAATCATGCTCATCCTGCTGTATCCGACAGGCTATGGCATATTCACGCTTGTTATTCTGACAGTTTTCAAATGACGGACACTCTGTACCGCCAAAAGGTGTATCCTTTGTGTCAACAGCGTAGCAAGTTCCGAGAATGTCATGCATCTCGGATATGCTTTCGCCGTTATTAAGTCTGTTGGCAATCTCTACGGTCTGTTTTTCGCCCATTCCGTATGACAGTAGGTCTGCTCCCGAATCGAAGAGTATCGAACGTCTTATCTTGTCGTCCCAATAATCATAGTGGGCAAAGCGACGCAGTGAAGCCTCAAGTCCGCCGATAACTATCGGTATATCACCGTAGGCCTCCCTTATTCTGTTGCAGTATACTATGACAGCCCTATCGGGCCTTAATCCGATTTTACCGCCCGGAGTGTATGCATCACTGCTCCTGCGTTTTTTTGCCACCGTATAGTGTGCAACCATGGAGTCTATATTGCCTGAACTTACCATAAAGCCCAGGCGAGGTCTACCAAAACGCTTGAAATCCTCCGCACTGTGCCAATCCGGTTGCGAAAGAAAGCCAACCTTATATCCTTGTGCTTCAAGCACACGGGTTATTATCGCCGCTCCGAAGCTCGGGTGGTCAACATAGGCATCTCCGCTGACATAGACGAAATCAACTTCGTCCCAACCTCGGATATGCATTTCTTTTCTGTTTATGGGCAGAAAATCACTCATTCTTCGTCCTCCGAAGCAGATGACGAAAGTGCACACTTCTCCATCCACTGCTGTTTTGTAATGAGAACTTTTCTCGGTTTGCTGCCTTCAAACGGCCCGATTATACCCTTTGCCTCAAGCTCGTCCATAAGCCTTGCCGCTCTTGCGTATCCGAGTTTCAGTTTGCGCTGAAGCAGAGTTGTCGACGCCATGTTGGCATCAAGCACAATCTCAACTGCGTTGGGATACATCTCGTCACCGTCAGCCTCACCGTCACCGTCAGCTCCCGTTGCCGCACCTTTCTTACTGCCTGCCATCGCCGCCTGACGCTCAATCTCAGTCATAATCTCTTCATCATATTCGCTGGCCGCCTGAGACTTGATAAAGTTTACAACCTCTTCTACCTCTTCGTCAGATATAAAGCAACCCTGAACACGGGTAGGCTTCGACGTGCCGATGGGGTTAAAGAGCATATCACCGTTGCCCAGAAGCTTTTCTGCTCCCGACATATCAAGTATCGTACGTGAGTCAACCTGCGATGAAACAGAAAGTGCTATACGGCTGGGAATATTAGCCTTGATTATACCCGTAATAACATCGACGGATGGACGCTGTGTTGCAATAACAAGGTGCATACCTGCCGCACGTGCCATCTGTGCAAGGCGGCATATTGCATCCTCAACCTCATTGGGTGCTGCCATCATAAGGTCGGACAGCTCGTCGATAAAGATAACTATATGGTGCATGGGCTTGACAGTGGAGTCTTTCTCCGCAAGTCTGTTATAGCCCTTGATATCTCTTACATTCTTCTCTGCGAACATCTTATATCTGTTCTGCATTTCATTGACTGCCCAACTGAGTGCACCCGATGCCTTTCTCGGGTCTGATACCACGGGAACCGCAAGATGTGCTATGCCGTTATAAACCGTAAACTCAACCTGCTTGGGGTCAATCATCAGAAGCTTAACTTCATCGGGTGTTGCATTATAAAGAATGCTGACTATCATCGTATTGATACATACGGATTTACCTGAACCCGTTGTACCTGCTATAAGCAAGTGGGGCATCTTTGCGATATCAGCACAGATAATATTACCTGCTATATCCTTACCGAGTGCCACATTCAGCTTGCTCTTTGCACCCTTGAACTGCGGTGTATCAATGATTTCACGCATATAAACCATTGAGCGCAGTTTGTTGGGAACCTCAATACCGATTGCGGCCTTATTGGGTATGGGAGCTTCAATTCTTATTCCCGGTGCTGCCAATCTCAACGCAATATCATCGGAAAGATTGGTAATCTTATTGATTCTCACACCTGCATCGGGCTGAAGCTCATAACGTGTAACAGACGGGCCTCGGCTTATCTCTGTTATCTTTGCATGGACGTTAAAGCTATCCAGCGTATCAAGAAGCTTTTGTGCGTTTGATTTAAGCTCATCTGAACAGTTGTCGTCATTTGACTGGGTCGGAACCGCAAGACAATCCAACGGAGGCAGCTTGTAAGACTTTTCAGCGACATCCAGAGTGTTTTCTTCCTCAGGCTCACCTGATACATCAGCAGGAACAACATCGGGTTTTGTAACCGGTGGAAGTTCCGGCTCCGCCTTTTCTTGTACAGGCTTGTCCTGACCTGCGTTGACCTGACTTATTATATCGTCTATTTGAGAAGCATCATTGGCTGCTTTATCAACCTTTGTTTCTGTCGGCTGTTCAACCTTGTTAATCTGTTTTTCTTTTTCAGAGGGAGTCTTATCCGCAGGTGTTTCTCCGTTAAAGCCGATAACAATCCCGTCATCCCGGGCAGTATCGGTCGGCATTGGCGGCACAGGGAAAGGTCTGCTGCTGACATAAGCCTCTTTCTTTTTCTGAGCCGCAGCTTTAGCTTTCTGTGCCTGCTCCTGCTCACGCTTGACAGCCCTGCGCTCTTCACGCTCTTTTGCACGTGCTACACCCTGCTCAAACTTCTCGTCGGTAAATTCACCTACACGCTTTGCAGGCTCGGATATAAGACGCACCACTCGTGAAACGGTAGTTCCCGTCAAAAGCATCGCAAGAACTATCAACAAAAGCACGTTTATTATAGTTGCTCCCGTTTTACCCGCAAGCTTTACAAAGCAACCGCCTATCAATGCACCTAATGCACCGCTGTTGGGGAACATATCAGCGTCAGCCCATGCGGTTTTCATCTGCGTTCCGATTGTTTCTGCAGACAGATAGTCACCTGTATTTGAAAACAGATGAATTGCCGAACATATAAGCAATACAAAAGCACTTACACCGACAATGTTTGATGTCATTGTGCCCAACGGCTTGTCCATAGCAAACATTATCGATATTCCCAAAAGCATTATGGGCCAGATATAGGCTGATGTTCCGAACAGTCCGAACATGCCGTTATGTAATGCAAGCCACAGACTCTCGCCCTCTATAAACGCAACGCAAATCAAAAATACCGATACAGCCATTAATGCTATTGCGGTTTTCTGACGGCGTGCCGAAAGCTGTTCGGCAGTATAATTCTTTCCGCTAGCCTGTGCCGTCCTCGACGTTGCAGTGCTTTTCTGTTGTGTTCCCGTTTTCTTTTTTGCGGCATTTCCCTTTGCCGCAGGTTTCTTCGCAGCCATTTAGGCCCTCCTTTTGGTCTTTCCGCTTATGTAAAAAATTATTTTTTCTTTAAATTGAGATTTCTTACAAATGAAATGAGCTCAGATGAGCAGTTTTCTTTTATGATGATAAATCCCTGACCTCTTGAAAATAAGATATAAAAATTAGTCTCTGTCTCCAATATACGATAAAGCTTATCATATGCAACTCTTGTTTTTCCCACTTCGGAAGATTCTTCCATACTGTCCTCATAAAAATATAATGAAGCATCCATGTCTTGCATAAGCTTATTTGATTCAAACAGCTTCTTTTCAGATTTTTTCTGTTTGGCACTAAGTATGACCACTATCGCAACTGCATAAGCAAAGAAAATAACTGTGCCGCCAATATTGTCCGTTATCCAGAAGAACACCCCTATAACAACACACAATGCAACAAGTATATACTTGCGTAAATTTGTTTTATACAGTTTATTTCCTACTACACGGTTAAACTTTTGAAATTCTTCAAAGGTATACTTTGTTTTCGTTTCAAACAACGGCTCCTGCATGTTTTAGTTCCTCCATGTATTATTTCAATGAACATCCTAATAGATTTGCTTTTCTGTTATTTAACACATCTGTGCCACAAACGGTTTCTTCTCTCTCAAAAAACATTGTTAAAACATACCCAACTTTTCAGCAATACCCGCTCCCAGAACAACAACTCCGAGTGCAAGGCAGTAATAACCGAAAACCTTGAACTTATCAATCTTCACAAGCCATTCAAGTGCCTTTATCGCCGCAAAGCCGACTATCGCCGCAGTTGCCACGCCCACTATAACAGGCAGTATATCAACCTGCTCGCCAAGCTCAACTGCATCTTTAATCTCCATAATATTTGCCGCAATAATTGCAGGTATTCCCAAAATAAACGAATAGCGAACCATGTATTCCTTCGACACTCCGCAGAGCATACCGCTTGAAATCGTTGAGCCTGAACGGGATATTCCCGGAAATCCTGCTGCAACTGCCTGTGCTAAGCCAACCGCAAGTGCCGATTTTGTGCCTATCTGCGGTCTTGCCTCTGTGTTCTTAGCCCTCCATGAGCCCACAAGAAGCAACGTCGCAGTGAACAAGAAGCATATTCCCTCAACGATAATGTCATTGTCGTCGGCAAGTGAGCCGAGAACATCCATAAGCTTCATATCATTTCCCACGGGCACGAGAAGCAAAAGCAACGGCAAACATGAAAGAACAAACATAAAGAGCATTCTTCTGTTCTCATTCATCTCGCTCCACTTGAACTTTCCCGTAAAGATATCCTTAACAAGGCTTATTGCCTCTACTATAAGTCCCCAGATTGTCTTGTAGTAGACAAAAAATACTGCAAGCAGCGTTCCCATATGTAACAGAACGGTGAACAGAAGGGAACTATTCCCTCCTACCGTTCCGAAAAAATGCTGAAATACAGACAGATGTCCGCTTGAAGATATCGGCAGAAATTCTGTTACACCCTGCACAAAACCCAATATTATCGCTTTAATTATTTCCATATCAAAACCCTTTCGATTATCGCATGTTAGTTTTATCACTCAGGTCTACTAAAGATATCCCTCGACTAATTTAAGAAAGCTTTACCACCAGTATATCAACGTCTGATTTTTGTATTTTGCTGTGCACTAAGTAGCAACTCGTCTCTTACCTCTGAAAATTCATCAATAATATACCTGGAATACATTGTAGCCTGCCTTTCCATCCCTCTGCTTGTTAATTCAATAGCATTAATCCACTGAAAATAATGTGTCAACTCGTGTGAAATACACGTTACGATTGTACAAAGGGCACTATCACGATCCCACTTATGCTTTAGAGTCTCATAATCGCCAACAGCTATACGAATATATGGTTCATTAATACGGTCATCGGGAGCAAAGAATGTACCATATGCCCAATCATCATCCATGGTTTTTAATTTCATGGTTGACTTTAAATATACCGGTACTCTTACAGGAAAATCAAACTCTCTTCTTAACCATTTAAAAAACACTTTACATTCATTTCTAACTTCTTCTGATACATCAGCATCACATCTAAGCCTTATTCCTTTCCTGACACTAATATCTTTATATACTTGTTCCCAATTCGTAATTGTCCACAAATGCATTATATCCTCCATTATTAAAAAAAGTCTAAATAAACATATCGTCCAAATTATCCTTTATCGTTTATCACAAACTCTTTTTGATAATCTCTTATAGGAGTGTGTTTGGCATATCGGTCTATTGTCTCGCCTACTTGTTTATAGGTTTATATTTGTCTTATTTTAATTTCAGAATGTCCGATTGCCATAAGGCATTCCCGGCATAAATTCCTTTTTCAGATAATCAAACGGATCGGTTGAAATCAGCCTTTCAACCACTCTGCCCGACGGCGTGTTTTCACACGTCACATAGCCGTTTTTATACTCGACTGTTTCATATGCCCGCTCTGCAGGCTGCTCGAGTATATCGCCCAAAGAAATAATTGTGTGAAGCATCAGCTCTCACCCTCGTTTCCGTTGGAATCGCTGTTGTTCTCCTCAATCATATCGCACAGCTTATCAAGTGCGTCCGAAAGAGAGCCGAGCGAATCTATAAGTCCCTCGTTTACGGCTGCCTCGCCGTCAAGCACCGTACCGACATCCATAACAAGCTCACCCGTCGCAAGCATTAGCTCGCGAAAACGGTCTGCTGAAATATTCGAGTTATCGGCAACAAAACGGACTATCCGCTCCTGCATCTGCTCAAAATACGACATCGTCTGCGGAACTCCGAGCACAAGTCCCGTCATGCGTACGGGATGCACCGTCATAGTAGCACTCGGTGCTATAAACGAAAATGCAGAGGATGCCGCTAACGGCACACCTATCGAATGTCCGCCTCCCAGCACAAGTGAAACCGTCGGTGTTTTCATGCCTGCTATCAGCTCAGCTATCGCAAGGCCTGCCTCAATGTCACCGCCAACAGTGTTGAGGATTATCAGAAGTCCCTCGATATCTTTGCTCTCTTCAATAGCTACAAGTTGCGGTATGACATGCTCATACTTTGTCGTTTTATTCTGCGGCGGCAGAATATAATGACCCTCAATCTGGCCGATGATCGTCAGACAATGGATATAATGGCCACGCTTATCAACGGTTATTGAGCCCGTCTCAACTATCTGCTTTATCTCCCTGTCAGTCCCCTCCGACTGCGAATCACTTTCCTCGCCGCCGTCAGGCGATACCTTTACAGGGTCGGTTATGCTGTCTTCATACTGTGCATCTTTTTTCTTACTCATCAAACAACCTCCTCAGGTTTATTCAACGAGTAGTATGCCCAGAATTTTCTGCATTAACAGCGAAACAAAAACATCTCTTTTTTACGCTCACATACGAGATTTTGCGATAGTCCGCACAGATATATCCATTATATTGTTATATTATACCACGCTTTGCCTTTTGGGGCAATATCCAATTATAAGTTTTATTATCAATATATTTTGTATGAGTCTCTAACATTGTTCTCTTCACCTTGACAAAAGAGGTATTTTGAAATAAAATCTATAAGTAAAATTATTATTAATATAACGGAGGAATAGAAGTGGGCTACACAATCGGACAAAAACTTATCAAAAGTCACCTGCTCAGCGGCGATATGACCGTCGGCAGCGAGATAGGACTCAGAATTGACCAGACGCTCACACAGGACGCCACTGGTACTATGGCGTACCTCGAATTTGAAGCAATGGGCGTTGAGAGAGTCAAAACCGAACTCTCTGTCGCTTACATAGACCATAACACTCTGCAGACCGGTTTCGAAAACGCTGATGACCACAGATTTATCAGAAGTGTTGCAAAGAAAAGAGGTCTGCTGTTTTCTCGTCCCGGTAACGGAATCTGCCATCAGGTACATCTTGAGCGTTTCGGAATCCCCGGCAAAACACTTATCGGCTCTGACAGCCATACTCCCACCGGCGGCGGTATAGGCATGCTCTCATTCGGTGCAGGCGGTCTCGACGTTGCTGTTGCAATGGGCGGCGGTGCTTACTATATTACTATGCCTAAAATGGTCAGAGTAAACCTCCACGGAGCTCTTTCCCCCTGGGTAAGTGCTAAAGATATTATTCTTGAAGTTCTTCGCATTATGTCCGTCAAGGGCGGCGTAGGCAAAATCATAGAATACGGCGGAGACGGTGTTAAAACACTCTCTGTTCCCGAGCGTGCAACTATTACGAACATGGGTACAGAACTCGGTGCTACCACATCGGTCTTCCCCTCAGACGAAATAACAAAGGAATTCCTCAAGGCTCAGGGCAGAGAAAACGACTGGGTAGAAGTCAAGGCTGACGAAGATGCTGTTTACGACGAAATTATCGACATTGACCTTACAACTCTTGAACCACTCGCAGCTATGCCCCACATGCCCGACAACGTAAAGAAAGTTTCTGAAATCGGCGAAATCAAGGTTGACCAGTGCTGCATAGGCTCATGCACCAACTCCTCACTTTACGATATGCTTAAGGTTGCCGCTATCCTCAAGGGTAAACGTGTTAACCCCAACGTAAGCCTTACAATTTCTCCCGGTTCAATGCAGGTTCTCGGTATGCTCTCAGAGTGCGGTGCTCTCGCCGACATCCTCGGTGCAGGTGCAAGACTTCTCGAGTGTGCTTGCGGTCCCTGTATAGGAATGGGTCAGTCACCAAACTCCGCAGGCGTTTCACTGCGTACTTTCAACCGCAACTTTGAGGGTCGCTCAGGTACTGCTGATGCAGGTGTCTACCTTGTAAGCCCCGAAGTCGCAGCTGCTTCCGCTCTCACAGGTGTCCTCACAGACCCCAGAACCCTCGGTGAGGCTGCAAAAATCACAATGCCTGAAAAGTTTGTTATAAACGACAACCTTATCGACAAGCCTGCTTCTGTTGAAGAGGCTAAAGACCTCGAGGTTATCTACGGTCCGAACATCAAGCCCGTTCCCAACGGCGATGCTCTGCCCGAAGATATAGACGCTCCTGTTGTGCTCAAAGTCGGCGACAACATCACAACCGACCATATCATGCCCGCAGGTGCAAAGATTCTCCCCTACCGCTCAAACATTCCTTTCCTTTCAAACTTCTGCTTCAGACAGTGCGATGAGGATTTCGCAAAGCACTGCAAAGAGGCTGGCAAGGGAATTATCATCGGCGGCAGCAACTACGGACAGGGTTCTTCAAGAGAACAGGCCGGTCTCGTCCCGCTCTATCCCGGTATCAAGAGCGTTATAGCTAAATCTTTCGCACGTATTCATCAGGCTAACCTCATAAATGCAGGTATTATACCCTTTACATTCACAAATCCCGATGACTATGACCGCATCGAAAAGGGTGACAAGCTTGCTGTAAAGAACATCCGTCAGACAATTGAAAACAGTGGCGAAGCTGTTCTTCTCAACGAAACAAAGAACGAAAGCTATCCTCTGACTTTCAGCTTCTCTGACAGACAGAGAGATATCATTCTTGCAGGCGGATTGCTCAACTATACAAGAGAATCAAACAAATAAGGAGAGAGAATAATGACTGACGCACAGATTAAAAATGCTGTTGAAAAATTCGAAGCTCTTATAAGAGCTCAGAGCGAACGCTCTGACAACATAAAGGCTCAGGGCGATTTTGTCGACTTTGAAAACCTCGATAAAATCATAATCGGTGTTTGCGGCGGCGACGGTATCGGCCCCGTTATCACAAAGGAATCCGCAAGAGTTCTTGAGTATCTTCTTGATGATAAGGTTAAGGCAGGCAAGGTCGAGTTCAAAGTAATCGACGGTCTCACAATCGAAAACCGTGTTGCTGTTAACAAGGCTATCCCTGACGATGTTCTTGAAGAGCTCAAGGCTTGCCACGTAATCCTCAAGGGCCCCACAACTACTCCCCAGGCAGGCGACCCGTGGCCCAACATTGAGAGCGCAAACGTCGCTATGAGAAAGGCTCTTGACCTGTTTGCTAATCTGCGTCCCGTTAAAGTCCCCGAGCAGGGCATTGACTGGACTTTCTTCCGTGAGAACACAGAAGGTGCTTACGCTGTCGGCTCAATGGGCGTAAACGTAACAGATGACCTCGCTCTTGACTTCGTTGTTACCACAACCGAAGGCTGTAACAGAATTGCAAAGCTTGCTTACGACTACGCACGCCGCAACGGCAAAGAGCGTGTTTCTATAATAACAAAGGCTAACGTCATTAAGACCACAGACGGAAAGTTCCTCAACCTCTGCAAAGAGGTCGGCAAGGACTATCCCGAAATCATCACAGACGAGTGGTACATTGATATCACCACTGCAAAGCTTATTGACGAGAAACGCCGTCGTGATTTCAAAGTCTTCATTCTTCCTAACCTCTACGGTGACATCATAACAGACGAAGCTGCTGAGTTCCAGGGCGGTGTCGGAACCGCAGGCAGTGCAAACATCGGTAAGCGTTATGCTATGTTTGAGGCTATTCACGGCTCCGCTCCCCGTATGGTGCGTGAAGGCAGAGCTCAGTATGCTGACCCGTGCTCAATGCTCAGAGCAAGTGTTATGCTTCTCTCACACATAGGTGAGCAGGAAAAAGCAGACCTTCTTGAGCGTGCACTTGACATCTGCATGTACGAGGAGAAGAAGCTCAAGATTACAGGCCGTGCAGACGGCTGTACCTGCAGTGAATTCGGTGACTACGTCATGGAAACTGTCAGAAAAATAAAATAAAAATTGATGTTGTTTTTACGCAGTCGCTTTTGCGGCTGCGTTTTTTCTGTTATTGTCATCACAAAAAGTATTTTTATGTTGATAAAAGTTCCCGATTGTGATAAAATTAAATGGTTAAGTGCATATTTGAGCACTATTATACTGAAAGGGTGAATACTTTGGGAAAGAAGAGTAATGCCAAAAAAATTGCCATTGCGGCAGCCTCAACCGGTGCAGCGGTCGGAGCAGCATATTTCGCACTCGGCAACGTTATTTATGAAAACTTCCTTAGCAGGAAAGCTGTCAGCAAGCGCATGGAGCTTAACGCTCAAACAGCTGTGGATGATGAGTTTTATCCTATTGCCCACGAAGGCGAAGAGTGGTTTAATTCAATGAATCCGACCAAGGTCAGCATCGTTTCCCCTCACGGCGGATACACACATGCTGAGGTTATCCTTGCCAAAGAGGAGTCAGATATCTGGGTGATCGTCACCCACGGTTACACCGGCTCACCCGAATCTATGGGCCCGTACGGAAAGAAGTTCCATGAAATGGGTTACAACTGTCTGTTCCCACATCTGTGCGGTCACGGAAGCAGTGAAAAGGATTACGTGGCAATGGGTTGGCATGACAGACTTGACCTGCTCGGCTGGATAGCTTATATCGCCAACGAAAATCCGAATGCAAAAATCGTTCTTTTCGGTCTTTCAATGGGTGCCGCTACAGTCATGATGACAACAGGTGAAAATCTCCCCGATAACGTCGTTTGTGCTATAGAGGATTGCGGCTACACATCCGTCTGGGATGAGTGCAGAGTTCAGCTTAAAGAGATGTTTAATCTGCCCGTGTTCCCGTTCCTGACAGCCGCAAAGAGTGCAACTCAGGTCAGAGCCGGCTACGATATAAAAGAAGCCTCCTGCTTAAACCAGGTTGCAAAGTCCAAGACTCCCACCCTCTTCATTCACGGTGACAAGGATGACTTTGTTCCGTTCTGGATGCAGGACATGGTTTACAGAGCAGCTGCATGCGAGAAAGAGCGTCTTATAATAACCGGTGCCGCACATGCACAGGCCGCTTGTGTTGACCCCGAGCTCTACTTCGGAAAAGTAAGTGAATTTATTAAAAAGCATATCTAAAATATCGATTTTTCACCCCTGCAAAAGCAGGGGTGATTTTTATGCTGTGCGATGTTCGTCCAACTGCCGTGTCTCACGCACGAGCTCAGGTGCATTTTCTTCATCCATTTCAGGCAGCTGATTCCAATAACGTTTGGGCATAAAATTCATACGACAGCGTGGATTATATCTCGCCTCAATAGCCACAGTATCATAAAAGTGCTTCCACAACGCACGGAAATACCGCTCCTCATCCCCTGCTTTGGGTTGCTCGAAGTCTTCAAGCGGCACTATAAGCTTTTGCCTTTTATGCCAAATGAGTGCCTGACGGTGAGTTTTATCGTATATGAGAAAAGACTCATTCGGATAACGGTCGCAAAAATGCGGTGCAAGCAACGGCAACACACAGTTTTTCGGCTCGATAACGGCCGAAAGCGTGCCGTCACTGACAGAAAATCGGACAAATCCCTTATATTTATGGCTCTCCTGCGTGAGTGCTCTGACTGCCTTTGACAACCGGTTTACCGTTTCATCCGCCAACATTCTCGTTGTGCCCTCACCGTAGCACATGGCCATATGAACAAAGTCATTTACAAGCATACCTCTGTCCTCAACGCAGGTCAGATAGCCGAGTCGTACAAGATTCCACGCTCGGTCTCCCGCTGTCTTTTTAATACCCTTTCGCACCCTGTCTGCCTTTTGCGGATCCGTAGCAACCACATAGAAAGAGAAAAATGACGGCACAAACTCGCTTTCGCTGACAATAACGCTCGGTAATTCGTGACGTTCAAAGCTCTCAAACACCGCTGTCAACAGTCCCTCAAACGAGCCGTCATATACATATATCAAATCTGTCCGCTTATGCATTGAACGACATCCTCCCTCGTTACTCCCGTGTCAAACAGACTTAATTGCTCCGGCTGAGTGTTTGGCAAAAGTTGCTGACACCGCTCGGATATAAGAGAATTGATTACTTTATCCGGATTCACATTGAGACCCGTCAACATCTTACCCTTGCAGGTTATAAAATACTGTGCACGTTTAAGTACAACGCCAAGTTTCTTTAAATCCTCAAAGTCGAGTGGGCCTACCCTCCTGGCAACAAGTATGCGTTGTACACTTCGGGTACCAATCCCCGGCACTCGGAGTAACGTCTCCTTTGTAGCCCGATTGACTTCAACAGGAAACATATCCATGTGATTTAGTGCCCAATTACATTTCGGGTCCACATAAGGATTGAAAAACTGATGTTCCTCGTCAAGCAACTCCTCGGCATCAAAGCCGTAGAAACGCAACAGCCAATCCGCCTGATAAAGTCGGTGCTCACGCAGTAACGGCGGTTTTGTATCCGTTGACGGCAGCAGAGGATTATCAACAACGGGTATATATGCGGAATAAAAAACCCGTTTAAGACTATACTTTTTATATAATGCCGCAGAAAGGGTTATTATCTTATAATCGCTGTCAGGTGTGGCACCGACTATCATTTGCGTACTTTGCCCACCAGAAGCGAATTTAGGCGCATGGCGGTACTTTACCAACTCAGTAGTATTCTCTTGTATACGTGCGCTTATAAGCCCCATAGGGCGAAGAATCGATTCCTTTGTCTTGTCAGGTGCAAGAGCCTGCAAGCCCTGATTTGACGGCAATTCAATATTGACGCTCATTCTGTCCGCAAGCATTCCCAGCCGGGTTATCAGAGCATTGTCAGCACCCGGTATCGCCTTTGCGTGGATATAGCCACCGAAACGGTATTCTTCACGCAAGATTCGCAAAGTTTCTATCATTCGCTCGCATGTATAATCGGGATTCTTGATAACAGCCGAACTTAAAAACAGGCCCTCAATATAGTTGCGTCTGTAAAAATTCATCGTAAGCTCTGCAAGCTCACGGGGCGTAAATGTCGCTCTTCGCACATCATTTGAAACTCTGTTGACGCAATATTTGCAGTCAAAAACACAGGCATTGCTCATCAAAACCTTAAGTAAAGATATACAACGCCCGTCCGCCGCAAAGCTGTGACAGATTCCGCATCCGACTGCATTACCCATGCCCTCACCATTAGATGCACGGTCTGTTCCGCTGCTGGTGCAAGCTACGTCATACTTTGCAGAATCTGACAAAATCTCAAGTTTATCAAAAAGATCCATAGATTTCTCATTCCAAACATTTGTTCGTAATGTATTATACTATAGAACATTTGTTTGTGTCAAGCGTTTTTTTGTTTTTTGTGTCGAACTTTTTTGGGCTGAAATAAGTTTATGACATAATTGTAAATTTTGGTAAAAACTCTTGAAATTTACTGCAAATGGGTCTACAATATCAATTAGCACTCCGAGAGGCCGAGTGCCAAACGGCAGTCATGATATCATAAATTATTTTTTCAGGAGGAACTAAATATGAACATCAAACCGCTTGCAGACAGAGTTGTTGTCAAGTCTGTCGAAGTTGAAGAAACCACCAGCAGCGGAATCATTCTTGCAGCTTCTGCTCAGGAAAAGCCCCAGATTGCAGAGGTTCTCGCAGTAGGCCCCGGCGGTCTTGTTGACGGCAAAGAAGTTAAGATGTACGTCAAGGTCGGTGACAAGGTTATAACCAGCAAATATTCAGGCACTGAGGTTAAAATCGACAAGGAAGAATACACTATCGTTCGCCAGAGCGACATTCTTGCAATTGTTGAATAATTTTATTGGAGGTAATTCAAATGGCTAAACAGATAATCTACGGTGAGGAAGCCCGCAAGGCTCTCCAGGCCGGTATCGATAAGCTCGCTAACACAGTTAAAATCACTCTTGGCCCCAAAGGCAGAAATGTTGTTCTTGACAAGAAGTACGGTGCTCCCCTCATCACAAACGACGGCGTTACAATCGCTAAGGATGTTGAGCTTGAGGACGCTTTCGAGAACATGGGTGCTCAGCTTATAAAGGAAGTTGCTACAAAGACAAACGACGTCGCAGGTGACGGTACAACAACCGCTACTCTTCTCGCTCAGGCACTCGTGCGTGAGGGCATGAAGAATGTCGTTGCAGGTGCTAACCCCATGGTTATCAAAAAGGGTATCCAGAAGGCTGTTGACGCTACTATAGAGGCTGTTAAGTCTCATTCAAAGCCCGTTAACGGCAGCGCTGATATAGCAAGAATCGCTACTATCTCCTCCGCTGATGAGGAAATCGGCAACATCATCGCTGATGCTATGGATAAGGTTACTTCCGACGGCGTTATCACTGTTGAGGAGTCCAAGATTGCTCTTACAGAGGCTGAGGTTGTTGAGGGTATGCAGTTCGACAGAGGCTACATCTCCCCCTACATGGTCACTGATACAGACAAAATGGAAGCTGTTATTGATGACGCTCTCATTCTTATCACAGACAAGAAGATTTCAAGCATTCAGGATCTCCTTCCCCTGCTTGAGCAGATTATGCATGCAGGCGGAAAGCTTATAATTGTTGCTGAGGACATCGAGGGCGAAGCTCTTTCCACAATCCTTGTAAACAAACTTCGCGGTGTGTTCACTTGCGTTGGTATCAAGGCTCCCGGCTTTGGTGACAGACGTAAGGAAATGCTTCAGGATATCGCTATACTCACAGGCGGTAAGGTTATCACCTCTGAGCTTGGTCTTGAGCTTAAAGATACTCAGCTTGCTGACCTCGGCCGTGCACGTCAGGTTAAGGTTTCTAAAGAGAATACTATTATTGTTGACGGCGCAGGTGACAGTGCCGCTATTAAGGACAGAGTTAATCAGATAAGAAATGAACTTACTGTTACTACTTCTGACTTTGATAAGGAAAAACTTCAGGAAAGACTCGCTAAGTTAGCAGGCGGTGTTGCAGTTATTAAGGTTGGAGCCGCTACCGAAATTGAAATGAAAGAAAAGAAGTTGCGTATAGAGGACGCTCTTTCCGCTACAAAAGCCGCTGTTGAAGAAGGCATCGTAGCAGGTGGTGGTGTAGCACTTATTAATGCTATTCCTGCAGTAAAATCTTTACTTGAAAATGCTCAGGAAGTCGGAGGCCAAG
>JAZUNO010000030.1:0-20926 GCA_045604185.1 Acutalibacteraceae bacterium
ACTGTTTTCTTCACGGGCTTTCGAATCCCTTGCTAAAAAAGAAAGAGAGATACCTTTTTGGTATCTCTCTTCTTTTGGCGGAGAGCAAGGGATTCGAACCCTCGAAGCCGTTTTGGCGGCTTACACGATTTCCAGTCGTGCTCCTTCGACCAGCTCGGACAACTCTCCATGTTATGTGCCTCGGTCAAAGGCACCTGCATATTATATCTAATCATCAATCAAAAATCAAGTGCTTTTTCAAAAAAAGAGATTCGCCTGCCGAAAGATTTTATTTCGGCAGGCGGTTTTGTTTCATTTTACATCAGAGACTTGTAAAGCTCTGTAATTTCTTCTACGCTTGTATCACGCGGATTGCCGGGTCTGCAAGCATCGTCATATGCTGACTGTGCAAGGAATGCGATATCCTCTGCCTTGGCAATATCCTTAAGGTCTGCAGGAATACCCACGTCAAGCGAAAGCTGTCTTACTGCATCGATAGCTGCCTTGCGGTACTCTTCAACGCTCATATTCTCTGTGCCCTCAACGCCCATTGCCTTTGCTATATCACGGTATTTCTCGCCCGTTGCAGGTGCGTTATACTCCATAACTGTCGGAAGAATAATGGCATTAGCAACACCGTGAGGTGTATCATAGAGTGCTCCAAGGGGGTGTGCCATTGAGTGAACTATACCAAGACCCACATTTGAGAAGCCCATACCTGCGATATACTGACCGAGTGCCATACCGTCTCTGCCTTCAGGTGTATTATCAACTGCTCCGCGGAGTGACTTTGCTATTATCTCTATTGCCTTGAGATGGAACATATCGCTCATCTCCCATGCACCCTTGGTGATATAGCCCTCGATAGCATGAGTAAGAGCATCCATTCCTGTTGCGGCTGTTAAGCCCTTGGGCATTGATGCCATCATATCAGGGTCGACAACTGCGACTACCGGTATGTCATGAACGTCAACACAGACCATCTTGCGGTTGTTCTCAGCATCGGTGATAACATAGTTGATTGTTACCTCTGCTGCGGTACCGGCTGTTGTGGGAACTGCGATAATCGGAACGCATTTATTCTTTGTGGGTGCTACTCCCTCAAGGCTTCTGACATCAGCAAACTCGGGGTTGGTGATTATAATACCGATAGCCTTTGCTGTATCCATTGACGAACCGCCGCCGATAGCTACGATACAATCTGCACCACTGTTTTTGAAAGCCTCTACGCCTGCCTGTACATTCTCAATTGTGGGATTGGGTTTAATCTCACTGAACATCTCATAAGGAATACCTGCATTATCAAGCACGTCGGTAACTTTCTTTGACACACCGAACTTGATAAGGTCGGGGTCGGATGCAACAAAAGCCTTCTTAAAGCCTCTTGCCTTGATTTCATCCGCTACGGCACCGATTGCTCCTGCACCGTGGTAAGAAGTTTCGTTGAGCACAAATCTGTTGGACATAATTATCTCTCCTTTTATTTATTAAAAATTATTTTTGTTCAAAAAGTTCCTTCGGAATACGTCTGTCTTTAAAATAAAACTCCCTGTCATGTTCATTGACTTCCCTGAGCACCTTGCAGGGATTGCCAACCGCAACAACATTTGACGGTATATCCTTTGTGACAACACTGCCGGCACCGATAACAACATTATCACCTATGGTAACTCCGGGCACTATGACCGCACCTGCGCCTATCCAGCAGTTTCTGCCTATCCTGACGGGAAAATTATACTGATATGTCTTCTCACGAAGTTCAGCATTTATCGGGTGTCCTGCCGTGGCTACGGTAACATTCGGCCCAAACAGTGTATAGTCACCCACGTATATATGTGTATCGTCAACCAATGTCAGGTTGAAATTTGCATAAACACCTTTTCCGAAATGCACATGATGTCCGCCCCAATTCGCACGAAGCGGTGGCTCTATATAACAGTCTTCGCCTATCTCGGCAAACATACCTTTTAGCATTTCTTCCCGCTTTTCAAGCTCCGTAGGACGGGTAAGATTAAAATCGTAGAGTTTATCAAGGCACTTCAACTGCTCATTCATAATCTCATCGTCACCCGGAAGATATAAATCTCCGCTATGCAATTTCTCTTTCTCGGTCATATTAGTCTCCTCAAATATAATTACAATCCAATTATATAATAATCCACCTCTTTTTTCCACTATAATTTTATAAAACTTACAGCCGAAAAGCAAAAAACTTCTCGGCTGTAATACGTTCTACTTTATACCGTTTTCCTGATACTGATGAAGCATAGCAAGAAATCTCGAAGCGTGCTCTGCTTCTTCCTCTGCGAAATCTAAAAATACCTGCACCGCATCATCGTCATCCTTTATATCATGTGCATAGCTTTGAAAATCACGCACAAGCTCCATTGAATTCTGCCACGCACGCATAACCTTATCTCGCGTGGTAATTTCAAGTTCATGTTCTCTGAATTCTCCCATTATTATCTCCCTTATTCTTTTTCGTGTAAATCTCCCGTTGCCGGGTTGTTTAACAATTCTCCATCCTCGCTGAAACGTGAGCCGTGACACGGACAGTCCCAACTGTGTTCAGCTTTGTTCCATTTCAATCGGCAACCAAGATGAGGACAACGCTTGAGCGACGGTGCAAGAATCGAAGTCGCATACTCAAATCCGTTTATCAAAAGCTGTTTTCGCAACATGCTTCTATGAGGAGTGAATACAGCTTCAAGTTCATTCTCCCTGCCCTCAATCATATCCCTCAAAAGTTTTGCCGCAACCATGGACGAAGTCATGCCCCATTTATTAAATCCAGTCGCAACATACAGTCCCGGCGTATTCGGAGAGTATCGGCCTATATACGGCACATCATCAAGGGTCATGCAATCCTGAGTTGCCCAATGATATTTTTCTACCGCTTTCGGATATTTATCCGCCGCAAAGGCTCTGAGCTGTTCCCATCCGCCGCAAGGTTTACCCGTCCTCGCTCCTGCTCCGCCAATTAGCAGCAGATTCTTATAACTTCTTAACGAAATACCACCCTGTGCCTCATCAACATACATTCCGCCCGTCTGTTCTGCCCCCTCAACAGCTATAACATATGAGCGTTGCTGATACATCTTGAGCGAAAATAATCCGTGCTTATTGATAAACGGAAAGTGCGTTGCAACAATTATATTCTTCGCTTTTATTCTTCCGTGAGACGTTACAGCTGTATCTCTGTCTATTCTCAAAACCTGCGTATTTTCAAATATTCTGAGGTTATCTGTTATTGCACGGACAAAACCCAATGGTTGAAATTGCGCTTGATTTTCCATTGACACAGCACACATTACGTCTATAGGCAAACTCTTGCCGTCTACAAAATCCGACGGTGCACGAAGCTTTTTTAGGGCCTCCACCTCGTTCTCTATTTTTCGTATGGAGCTTAATGTGTAGACATAAGAAGTATGACGCTCAAATCCGCAATCAATAGCTTTACACATATCCGCATAGTCTTCAACAGCCTGCAGATTGGCATTAAGATACAGCTTTGCTTTATCTTCACCGAAACGTTCAATCAGGTTTTTGTATATCAACCCGTGCTGTGCCGTTATCTTTGCGGTTGTGTTTTTTGTAACCCCCGAACAGATTCTGTTCTGTTCAACAAGCACACAGTCCATACCCGAATCCGTCAGAAGCCTTGCACAGAGCAAACCTGCCAGGCCTCCGCCTATAACAAGCACATCGGTATTTATATTTTTTTGAAGTTTATCAAATTGAGGAAGATTTATTTCATCGCTCCAAATTGAAAGCATTTCTATCACCGAAAATAGTGTTACCAAAAAACATTGATATCCGATTGAATAAATACGGAAGTTTTTTCTAACAATATCTATGGGATTTTTTCTCACAAAACTTTGAGAGGAGAATTAAAATGCAACTTTCACAAAAAGAAAAAGATTTATTAAAGGATTTAAAAGGCCAGGAACAGCTCTGTGTTGACAAGTATAATCAGCATGCACAAGCAGCAAAAGACCAACAGCTAAAGCAACTTCTGACAGACATCGGAAATGTAGAAAAGCAGCATCTCGACACACTGACTCAGATGGAAAACGGAACCGTTCCGCAGACTTCATCAGGTTCAACTAAACCTGCAAGCAATTTTACCCAGACCTATTCCATGGGTGACTCGGAAGATAAGAAGAACGACTGCTATATCTGCTCTGACCTGTTGGCAACAGAAAAGCATGCGTCTTCACTCTACAATACCAGCATTTTTGAGATGAAAGATGAGCAGATGAGAAACGTACTCAATCACATCCAGAAAGAAGAGCAGGAGCACGGCAAAAAGATTTACGACTATATGTCACAAAACAATATGTATTCATAACAATACAAAAAGGCAAAGCTTGTTAGGGATAATTCTAAAGTATACTAAACAAAAAGCAACATCAATCTGCGATTGATGTTGCTTTGATATAATTAAAAATTAAACCAATTTCAGGGTTGCGTTATAGTCATCCGTGTCATAGTTGCCCGCAGTATTCTTGAGAATATCAAACAGGTCAGCACGGTTGCCGTCAATTGTTTTGACGCTGACTTTTTTTAGTACAAAGTTTATACGTTTTAAAAACTTCAAGAACACATCACCCTTGGGTGTTCCCTCTTTGAAAGTCTGATTGCCTTCAAACACTCCGCGAACGAGCTCAACTACATAACTTTTGAGTTTCAGCTTTTTAAGCTCTTTATCTTTGCATTTTATCCACAGAAGTCTGCAGACACCGCCAACAGTCAAGCTGTTAAGCAGTTTGCCTACAAGCTTCACTACAGGGAACAGCACCTTTTTATCACCTGCTCCGAATTTAGACAGTAGACGTCCCGGATTATCCTTCATATCGGACAACATGTTAACAATCATATTATCGAACATATCGGACAGATACTGTTTGCAGTCTCTACCGTTCGTATCCCACTCAAAATCCGGAGTAGGTATGCTCTTGATTTCAACCGTGTTGTCTCCCTTTACCGTAACATGGCGAATGATTGCAGGGTCGGCAATTATCGAACCCGTACACACATCATAGAATTTGTTGCCCGACGGCGTGACTTTAAGGTTGATACTCTGATTGTGCATATGCCCCGTGAAAACCAGATGTACTCCGTTATCGGCAAGCATTGTTGTAACTTCGTCCGAATGCTTCTGTACCGCAGAGGATATAACCGAAAACAGCGGCTGGCCCGGCAAAAGCGGATAATGGTTCATGGCAAACATTATCTGATTATCCTCACGGGCTTTCTTTGCCTGCTCTTCTATCCATTCGAGCTGTTCCTCATCAAACTCTCTGCCGTCATAGTCATTATTGAGAGCCAACAGTCGCACACCATCAGAAAGCTGTGCTACATAAGACAGGTGCTTTTTGTCAACCGCTATCGCATCGCCGAAACCGTAGTCGTAATAGAGATCAAATAACTCTTCACGCTTTGTGCCCTCCGGCTCAAGACGTCCCGTTTCATCAAACGCAAACGGATGGTCCTTAAAATCATGGTCCGCAGTTACAACAAATATCTTTTTACCGCTTTCTTTCAAGTCCTTCAAAAGTTCAATGAAACCTAAATGGCTCTCCTTTTCACCGTTAAAAGACAAGTCTCCGGCAATAAACAGGATATCCGCTTCGTCTGCTTGTTTTAGCCAATCAAAAACCGAACGGTTTATATTCTCTGTCTCGGCAAAGCACTTTTGCTCAAAACGCATGAACTCATCATAAGCTTCGCCGCGTGCACCCAGGGAATTTTTGAAAAAATGTGTATCTGTAATAAGATAAAACTTTAAATCCTGCATAATTTCCCCTCAAAAGATTACTCGTTGACAGCCTCTGCTTCCTCGGGCAGTTCTCCACGCTGTGCAAGTACAGCATTGTGAACTCTCTCTCTCTCTTCTCCCGTAAGCTTATATGTGATAAAAGGCAAGCCTGCAAGAAGCATCATGATACCGTGGACAATTGTATAGAAGAACAAAAGCATAATCTTCGTATCAAGGGTCTGTGCCGTTCCGTCAACAAGACCCTGCTGGTATCCGATAATCGAGTTCCAGCCGATAGCCGGATTGTCATAAAGAATATACGGTACAACAGCGTTGGCTATGACGCCTGAAACTGTACTGCCTATGGATATAACAAACGGCAACGATGCATCAAGACGCTTGCCCGTCTGCAGTTCGAGGTCATCAAGAATATCAGCCTGGAACATATTCGGCAAAAGATTGGATGCACCAAACTGCAAACCTGTTCCGAACAGGCAGACGATAAATATAACATTAAGCCATGCAGGCTGGTCGTGAGTCAGATAAATATATCCGACACCGAATGCTACGCAGTTGATGATAACAGAGTAAACACCAGAGAAGATATAGATTATACGGCTGGTAAACTTCTTGAGCAGTGCATTGACAATAAGCATACCGACCATTGTGCCGACACCTATCGGAAGAGCGAAAAGCAAAGTCTTATTGGAACCGCCAAGCATGGCCGCCGCAATAAACGGTTGCATAAATGTTGCAATAGCTCTGAAAGACTTCAGGAACTCGCTCAAAAGCACACGTCTCGCATGCTTGTTCTTGACAACGTCAATAAAGCCTTCAAGCGGATTCTTCTTTTCCTCTTCGGTATATGTAATTCTTTCTTTTACCAGCGACATACCTATAAGCATTGTCACCGTTCCTACAACACCGCACAAAATTGCGGAAATAAGGTAGTCGAGCGTAGGATTCTTCTCACCCGTTACAGCCTTTGTAATAAGAGAAATCACGAGCACTATTACAAGCGGTGCCGAATTTCCGACTGCGGAAGATATCGCACGGAAAGACAACAGCTGCTCACGCTCTTTATTATCAGGCGACATGACAACTGCAACCATGTTAACCGTATTACCGAAATAGAAGCAGAAGCCCTGAATCAATGCCAAAGCACAAAGCCAGACCATGAGGAATGTAGGATTCTGTTGGATGAATCCGGGTGTCCAGAAAATAAGCACGGTTATAATTCCGCACGGGATTGCAGCCGCAAGTCCGAGCGGTTTAAACTTCTGACCGTTCTTTATCTTCTTGCTGTCAAGTATCATCGCGTAAAGGAACGAAAGCGCAAAGCCCGCAATTCCCGTAAACGTATTGAAAAATGACATCTGGTCCGTGCTGAGCATAAGCGTATCAACAAGGTATGCACGTCTGTACTCATTAATCATACCTGTCATATTCGTATAGAAAAATACCGCTACGAGATATGCTATATACTCCTTCATTTTAATATGACCGTTTTTCTTGGAAAGTCCCATATCAACCGTCCTCTCGTTTATAGTTTTCTGTGCGTTTAATTACCAATATAGAATACCATTTTTCCAAGCTCTGTGTCAATGATGAACAATAAAGTTAAAAACACAAAATATTTTTTATAGAAAGCACACAGCTTTTCATTTAATTAACAGCGATATTTTTAAACAAATACCCGTTTTTTGATATTGTTTTTGTTCCTCAAGTTGTAAACTTTAATAAAATAAACAAACTGCCATTAGTAACCTATACAAAAATAATATCTTTTTGTTTTCACCGTTTCTTTTTCTTAAGAATTATGCTATAATTTTTATAATGGTTTATTTTGCGGATAAAATCAGCATTAAAATAAAAAAAGCAGGAGGTTTCTCTATGAAACACGCAGACCTCATCAGTCAGATGACGTTGGAAGAAAAAGCCAGTTTCTGTTCCGGTAAGGACTATTGGCATACCGCTTCTATTGAAAGACTCGGTATCCCCACTATACTCTGGAGCGATGGCCCTCACGGCATCAGAAACAGCATAGGCACAAACGAGCAGAGCAAGGAAGAAAAGAAAAAAGCTAAGAAAGAAAAAGGTTTTTTGGGTGGCGTTCCCGCAATCTGCTATCCCACCGCTGTTACTACAGCCTGTTCCTGGAACCCCGAGCTCATCTATGAAATGGGCGAACTTCTCGGTGAAGAATGCATCAAGGAAAAAGTTTCCGTCCTTCTCGGACCCGGAATCAACATGAAGCGTTCTCCCCTTTGCGGAAGAAACTTTGAGTATTTCTCGGAAGACCCGTACCTTGCAGGTAAGATGGCTGCTTCTTTCATAAACGGCGTTCAGTCAAAAGGTATCGGTACATCCCTTAAGCACTATGCAGTTAACAACCAAGAGACTCGCCGCATGACTGTCAGTGCTGTAGTCGACGAGAGAACTCTGCGCGAAATCTACCTGACCGCATTTGAAATAGCTGTCAAGGAATCTCAGCCCTGGACAGTAATGTGCATGTACAACAGACTCAACGGTGTTTACGGTGCCGAAAACAAATGGCTCCTCACCGATGTTCTTAGAAAAGACTTCGGCTTTGAGGGTATGGTAGTTACAGACTGGGGTGCTGAAAATGAGCGTGTACCCGGCCTTATCGCAGGTCAGAACCTCGAGATGCCCACCTCCAACGGTGAAGGAAACAGACAGATAGTTGAAGCTGTAAAGAACGGCGAACTCAGCGAAGATATTCTCGACGAGATGGTCGACCAGATTATCGACGTTATCCTTAAGGCAAAGGAAGTCGTTTGTGACTCGGCAACCTACGATGCAAAAGCTCACCACAAAGTGGCTCGCAAAATTGCAGGCGAAAGCATGGTTCTTCTTAAGAACGACGACAAGATTCTCCCTCTTAAAAAGGATGCAAAAGTCGCTGTTATCGGCCAGATGGCTAAAAAGCCCCGTCACCAGGGTGCAGGAAGCTCCCTTGTTAACTCCATGTATCTTGACGGCGCATATGACACAATGATTGAAAATGGCATAAACTGCGTATATGCAGACGGATATGCCTTAACCAAAAAAGAAAAGAAAACCTCTGCCCAAACATACATCAACGGTGCCGTTGAAGCAGCTAAAAATGCTGATGTCGCTGTCTTGTTCATCGGACTTACCGATGAATTTGAATCAGAGGGATTCGACAGAACACATCTCAACATGCCTCCCGAGCACGTTGAACTGCTCAAGGCTGTACGCAACGTAAACGAAAACACAGTTGTTGTTCTTGCAGGCGGTGCTGTTATCGAGATGCCTTGGGCAGATAATGCAAAGGCTATACTCAACAGCTATCTCGGCGGTGAGGCGAGCGGAAGTGCTGTGGCTGATATCCTCTTCGGCGATGTCAACCCTTCAGGTAAGCTTGCTGAAACCTATCCCCTCGCTCTTTCGGATACACCCTGCTTCAACACATTCCCCGGTAACACCGCAACTGTTGAATACAGAGAGGGTATCTACATAGGCTACCGCTACTACGATACAGCTAAAAAGGATGTCCTTTATCCCTTCGGCTACGGTCTTTCGTACACCACATTTGAGTACAGTGACCTTAAACTTTCTGCTGACAGCATTAACGATACCGATAAGGTAACCGTAAGCTTTAAAGTCAAGAACACAGGCGATGTTGACGGTGCTGAAATTGCTCAGCTCTATATCGCTCAGCCGCAGAGCACAATATTCAGACCCGAAAAGGAACTCAAGGGCTTCAAGAAAGTATTCCTTAAGGCCGGCGAAGAAACCGAAATCGCTATCGAACTTGACAAGAGGGCTTTCGCTTTCTACGATGTCGACCTCGGTGATTGGCACGTCGAAACATCAAAATATGAGATTCTCATAGGTGCTTCCAGCCGTGATATCAGACTCAAGGGCGAAGTAACAGTCAACTCAACTGTTGACGCTCCCGTTGCTGACCTGAGAGCTACAATGCCTGCCTACTACAGTGCAGACGTACAGAATGTTCCCGACGAGCAGTTTGTCGCCCTTATCGGTCACGAACTTCCCGAGAGCGAAATTCACGATTACCCGAACCTCACACTTGCAAATACTCTTGAGGATTCTTCCTGCGGAAAGAACGGTGCAAAACTTTGCAACCTTCTCAAAAAGTTTGTAGGAACAGAGGGTATGGCTTGTTCTATTGCTCTTCAGACACCCGTTAAGAATTTCGTTTCAATGAGCATGGGCGTATTCAGCCCCGAGCTTGCTCAGAAATTGCTCGACATTCTTAACGACAAACAACCGCTGACTTGGGGTATCGTAAAACTTATATGCAAAGCTATCCCCAGCGTCATAAAGGGTCTGCCCAATCTTTTGAAGAATATCTGATAAAACAGGCACATTGCTATCGTTAGCAATGTGCCTTATCAGTAATCAATCTTTCCACCTTGAAAGGAGTTAAAAGCATGGGAAAGTCCGATGAAAGATTTGTTTTAAAAGAAAAAAGTGGCGGTCTGTTAAGCTCCCACGTATCACAAGTAATTGTAGACAAGGAAACCGGAGTAAATTATTTGTTTGTAACAAGCGGTTACGCCGGTGGATTAACACCGCTTTTAGATGCGACCGGTAAACCGATTGTTACACCTATATACAACGATATTTAAAAATAAGAACTGCAAAAAATTACCCCGTGGATTAAATCCACGGGGTTTTCGTTTTTATTATTTCTTATCGCTCTCGTCGAAGATGTCGCCGCATTCAGGGCAGAACTTCGGCGGGTTGTTGGGGTCTTCGGGTTTCCATCCACATTTATCGCACTGATAAAGAGGTGCACCTGCCGGCTTCTGCTTACCGCAGTTCGGGCAGAACTTACCCTTATTCACAGCTCCGCACTCACAAGTCCAGCCCTCTGCTACAGGCTGTGGCTTTCCACACTCAACACAGAACTTGCCTGTGTTTGTTGCGCCGCATGCGCACTTCCAGCCTGCTGCTGCAGGGGCTACAGGTGCCGCAGGGGCTGCCTGTTGCTGTGCCTGTTGCTGCTGAACACCTGCCTGATACATCTGTGCCGCATTGAAGCCGCCCATGCCGCCTGTGTTCATTGCCATACCCATTCCCATGAAGCCTGTCATTGCACCTGCTTCGTTGCCTGCAGCTGTCTCCATAGCGTTTGCCTGTGCATCGGTCATTCGACCTGCCATCATGAACGGGTTTGAGCCCATAGTTGCCGCATCTTCCATCTGATTGATCTTCTTCATATCCTCAGGTGTAAGAGTGATCGGATTCAATGCAATGGATTCAACTGTTATACCTCTGCGGTCTGTCCACTCAGTTTTGAGTGCCGCGTTCATTGCATCTCTAAGTTCGTTTGTATGTGCAGGAATCTGTGCAGGACGAAGCTCAAGTGCTGTAAGTGCCGCAAATGCAGGCTGAAGATTTGATATAAATTCTGTCTTAAGCTGGGTATCAATTTCTTCTCTTCTGTATTCGTCTGTTACGTTACCTGCGATTCTTGTGTAGAAAAGAAGCGGATCAGTAATTCTGTATGAGTATACACCGTTGCATCTTACCTGTACGGTTCTACTCATGCCGATTCTGTTGTTGACAACCTCAAACATGAACGGATTCGCTGTGCCGAACTTGTTATCCATTATTTCCTTGGTGTTGAAATAATAGACTCTCTGGTCTTTACCGGTGTCACCGCCGTATGTAAATCTCTTACCGACAGCCTTAAATGTTTCCTTGATGCTATCGCCGAGTTTACCTGAGAAAAGGCTAGGCTCTGTTGATGAATCGTAAGTGAACTCTCCGGGTTCAGCACAAACTTCAACAATCTTGCCCTGCTCGACAATTATCATACACTGTCCGTCTGCAACTGCAATTCCAGATCCGTTTGAAATAATGTTGTCGCTTCCCTTTGTGTTAGATGAACGTCCGCCTACACGCTTCTGTCCTTTGACCATCAACACATCATTGTCGATTGACTCACAGTAGAAAAATTCTTTCCACTGATCAGCCAACACGCTGCTTACTGCACCTATTCCGGCTTTAATAAGTCCCATATATATTTCCTCCTTAAAATTATCTGCTTATTAATTAAAACTTTCCTCCGCCACTGCTGTAGCTTCTTCCGCTTGAGCTTGTATGCGTTCTACTTCCACCCGAAAATCCTCCGCCACCCGACGGTCTGGATGAGCCTGATGAGCCACCATTATTTTGGGGTTTGGCTCGCTTTGTAACCGTATCATAAAGGAACATATCTGAACTATTGCTGATGTTGAAGCTGCCGTTCTTTATGTAGTCGTTAGCTTCGTGCTTTGCAACAGCTGTATTCATTTGCTTTTTCATTACGAAAACCACAAAGGCAGCTACAAGCAAAGCAAAAATAAGAACGCCAAACTCTATTTTAATAACATCCGATACAAAGGTGTCCGAATCAACAGACAAGCCACCATCGTACCCGTCCCCGTACATCTCATAATATTCATCGTCGACAATGCCGTTCTCATACTCATAGAGATACTGTTCTACTTCGTCAAGGTATGTAGAAAACGCTTCGTAATAGTCTCCGTCCGAAAGGTAGTCTACAACCGTGTCGCCCAAATAATTTATAACATTATCGTTGAAAATATCAATTCCGAGTCCGTATGCGTTTGTGCAATAATCACGGCTATCCATCACAAGTGCAAATACCATGCCATCGTAGTTTTCACCGTAACCATAACCATTTTTTGTATAGAACTCATCCACATACTTCCGAACTATTGCACCATTTGCTGTAGGCGCAGTGTGAATGACTACATCAAATGAATACTGCTCAATTATATTTTTGATTTTGGTTGACAGAACCTGTTCTTCCCAATATTCAAGCAATTCAGCATCATCGACTACCGAATCTCCTCTGTCAGGATTGAGGCCCTCAACGTCCAATGCAAACGGGTCTTTAAACTCCAGAGGGAAAAAGATGCTCTCTTCTTCAGCCTTTATAAAAACCTCGGATTCAGGAAAGCTTTCAATGTGATTATAAACGTTATCAATATATCTGTCAAATGCTTCGTAAAGAGTGTGTGACGAGAGGTCTGAAGCAAACGTCTTTTCAAGAGTCTCCAAATCCTCTGTTTCATAAACGTTTGTATCTGCTCCTATTTCTTTTACAATGTAACGGTCGACAGAATCAAAGTATACCAATGCTATTCCGCTATCAGTCTCACCGTCACAGTAACCGTTATAACTGCAAAAATCGTCGGCATAATTCGACATCTCATCATTGCTCACAACCTCGTCCGCTATGTGTATAACCACATTGTAATTATACTCCGACTGCAACTGTCCAATCTTTTGAGTGAGGTCCTGTATTTCTGTATCGCTGAGAATCTTTGCCACATCCGAAACACAATCCCCTGAAGTCTCCGGAGTCATATACAATCCATGTACAGGCAAGCACAGCATAAAGGAAAGTGCAAAAGATAAAACTAATATAGCTATTCTCTTCATAACGCCCCTCCTTAAAGAAGTAACAGCCAGAAAAGCTGCCCTACCGCAAATGCCGCACCGGCTATACCAAGAAACCACTTTGTAACCTTGCCCTTATCAATCGGCAACTCTCCGACAAGTTTTCCGGTCTGGCCGTTCATTGCAAAAGTATAAGGCTTATCTTTATACTTTGTAGTAAGCATCCAGACGGGCAGAAGTGCATACTTTGCCTGGCCGTTTTTGACGTTAATATTACTGTTCTTAGGAACAACCGTCGCATAACCGCTGACTGTTGCTCTGAACTGCTCGTTCGTGCTTGCACTGACTCGCTCATTGATATGAGGCTCACAAGCCGATGACTGAACATCATATTTGTCCGCAAGGTATCCCGAAAGATATGCCGGAGCAAATTCTTGCATCTCCGCATAATTAAACGGCTCTATAGCATCCATATATCTGTCTTCCATTTTACTCGAACCGTCTGCCGGAATGCGTTCAAAACCTATTGAGCCGCCACGTACTACCGCATAATGCGAAGTTTTGGTGTAAACATATTTACTGTCACTCCATGTTCTGACACGTGTAGCATCATAAACGATATTGGCATCAACATCGCAGTCAAACAGCCAGAACGGTACGTAAACACCGCTTATCTTCTCTATACGGTTCTCATCCTTAAACTCATTGGGCAAAAACGGCTTTTTATTATAAAAGTTTTTCAAAGCCGTTTTGGCGTCTTCCTTGGTGAGTTTGAACGGTATAACGTAATCAGGCTTGTCAATGCCCGAAAGCTTCTTGTTCATGATTACGGGGCTTCCGCAGAACACACACTCCGTAGCAGCAGTTGTCGAATCACCGACTATTTCGGCACCGCAGTGCTCGCATATGTAGGACGTATCACCCGCTACAACCTGCTCGCGCTCCGTCTCCTGCTCCCAATTATACTCTGACGGAGCCTCACTGAGTTTGAGCATTTTCTCATATTCCTCGAGCTGCTCTTTTGTGAAAACACTGTCACAGCTTTCACACTTGAACTGCTGGCCAACACTGTCAAACAGAATATTGCCGCCACAGTTCGGACATTTAAATGTCATAAGTTCCATTTCACGCCTCCTTTTAAGACGTCAGCTATGTCATACGTCTTAATATTATTTTATCATTTATATTCAATATTGTCGAGATAAAGCTATTGGAATTTCAAAAAAACATTAAACTTTTGTACTTTTAAACTATTTATAATAATACGGGTGAATTTTATGCAAACAAAAAAACCTGAGGACTCAAAAACAGTTATGACGCAAATAGTTCTGCTGTCACACATAAACGGGTCGGGCAGACTTTTCGGCGGACAACTTATGGCCTGGATGGATATAGCAGGAGGAGTTTGTGCCAAGCGTCACTGCCAACGCACGGTAGTAACTGCGAGTGCTACAAACCTAAACTTTTATCTGCCTGCCCTGCCCAATGACTTGATTGTTATTACATCAGAACTCGAAGAGGTAGGCAACTCATCAATGAAAGTGCGTATAACTGTAGAGGTTGAGGAATTCGGACATGACAACGCCATTCGAAAAAAGGCCTGCGACGCACTTTTCACTTATGTTGCCCTTGATAAAAGCGGAAATAAATGCCGTGTGCCGAGATTAGAGAAAAAAAGCACTGTTAATCAATAAATTAAGCATCATCCGAGGATGATGCTTTTACCATTTCTCATATGCCAGTCGTTTTTGAAGTTCGTTCAATTCTTTCTTATGAATTTTGTATTCAGGGTCCCGACTTTCAACCAGATTCCAGAACGCTGCGGAATGATTCATCTGCTTTAAATGCGAAAGTTCATGGATTATACAGTAATCCACTGCACTCGGCGGTGCCATAACAAGAAACAGAGAAAAATTGATATTGCCTTTTGATGTGCAGGAACCCCATCTGGTTCTTGCCGAATTTATCTTCACAGAGTTTACTCTTTCGCCAAAACGCTCTGCAAGTTGAGCGGTACGCTTTTTTATGTAATCTTTAGCTATCGAGCGGTACACTTCTTTGATGGCAGGTATCACTTCGCCGTCTGCAATACTGTCAGGTACATAAAAGCTCTCACCGTCAAAGCCTGCCACTCTGACATCGGTTTTCCTCAACGGATATTCTTTTCCAAGCAACAGAAGTGTTGAATTTTCGTCAGGGCAGAATTTTTCCGCACTCGCCTGCCGACTTTTCATATGAGCAAGATGTTTTTCTATCCAACCTTGTTTTTCTAAAAGAAAACCTTCAATTTCTTTAATGCTCATACGTTTAGGTGCACTTACTTTTATCTTTGCATCACTCGTAATTTTTACCGAAAGCGTTCGTCTGTCAGAACGCCGAAGTTCATACTCAAACATGTTCTATACCCATACTCTCTTTAAATGAAAAGGAGCTGTACATCGTGACAGCTCCTTAAGTTTAAGCGTATATCAATATTTTGTCAAGCCGTAAGATTGCGTCTGAGCAGTGCCAGAACAGCCTTTTCACGCCGTGAAACCTGCACCTGCGACATCCCCAGAATTTCCGCTGTACGGCTTTGAGTCAAACCGCTGTAATATCGCAGTTTTATCATCTCTCGGTCTCTGTCATCGAGCATGGATATAACCTCACGCAACGCTATAAGATCTGACGTCATCATTTCTGGCGAGTCAACCGGCACATCTATCTGACCTCCGCCGTCATCCGACGCCGTTAATGAAACTGTCGGCATTGCGGCATTTATAAGCTGTGCCGCCTGAGCAACATCAATATTCAGCCTATCAGCAAGCTCCGTTATTGTCGGTTCCTGGCCAAGTTCCAAGGTCAGTTTTTCTTTTTCTTTCATGGCCACACGTGCTTTTTCTTTAAGTGCTCTGCCAACTTTCACAGAGCCGCCGTCACGAAAAATCCGTTTTATCTCGCCAAGTATCACAGGCACAGCATAGGTTGAAAAGGAAAAACCTCTGTCAGGGTCAAAGTTTTCTGCCGCCTTTATAAGCCCGACACACCCTGCCTGGAAAAGGTCATCATACTCCGTACCCCTGCCCCTGAATTTATTCGCACATGAATGCACAAGACCTATATTCTGTTCCACAAGAGCATTTCGCTCATTCCTGTCCATTTCAGCGCCCCTTGATAAATTTATCCATGGTTACTGTTGTCCCTTTGTCCGGTGTTGAACGTACACGCACCTTATCCATAAAGCTCTCCATAACCGCAAATCCAAGGCCTGCCCGTTCTCCGCCCAAGGTGGTAAAAAGCGGTTCCATAGCCTGCTTAACATTGATTATTCCGCAACCTTTATCCTTAATCCGTATACGCACCATTCCGTTTTCATAGAGTCCAACCCATATGTATATATCTCCGACTGTCTCCGGATAGGCATGTACAATGCAGTTAGTCACCGCCTCGCTGACCGCTGTTTTTATGTCCGAAATCTCTTCAACCGTCGGGTCCTGCTGTGCCGCAAAAGCCGACACTGCAACTCGTGCAAAGCTCTCATTGACTGAGCGGCTTTCTAACGTCAGTTTCATCTGATTAATTGCTTTCATTTTTTTCATCCTTTCTCTTTAATGTACACAGCGACTGCATACCTGCCAGCATCATAACTTTGTAGTTTCTGTCGCTTAAGTTTACAACCTCAAGCTGTCCGTGCCACGACTGTAAAAGGCGATAACGCCCCATAACAAGCCCTATTGCAGAGCTGTCCATAAACGAAACCTCCGAAAAATCCAGACGTAAAGTTTTAGGTTGCTGTGCCGAGATTGCACAGTCAATATCCATTCTTATTGCCGCAGCTGTATGGTGGTCTATCTCACCGCTCAACAACGCTGTAACCCTGAGCGCATTTGATAAGATTTCAACGCCCATAATATCCCTCCTTGTAGTTTTAGCTTGTCCTGTTTTTTTTGATATATCCTTATTTTGGTAAAGATTTTTGCAGACATAACTTTATCAGAGTAAGGACTGAGAAAAATCGCGTGAGACAAGGTGCAAGGTTCTGTGAATAAAGGAACGTACTTTGTGTACATAACCGAAATTCGCAGGTTCTTGTAACGCAATATCACACAAATTTTCCGCAGTCCGTAAAATAAAAAAGGATGCCTTAACCTATGTTAAGACATCCTATATAAAAATATTGACGAAAGCGGTCACGCTTTAAAAATTTTCCAGTAAAAATTCTCTGACCTCGCCTGCAAGATAAAACGAACCGCAGACAACCGCTGTTGCATCATTGCTTTTTGCATCCTCAAGTGCCGCCTCGCACGCTTCAATCGGCGAAGTGACCGCAACACAGTCCTTACAGTATTTTTTCGCCAGGGTGCAAAGCTCCTGCGGCGGCAGACTCCTGGGATTATCGGGTGCCGTAAGATACATTTTATCAAACAGCGGTGCAACGATACGGAGATAGCTTTCACAGTCTTTGTCGCCCATCAACGCACATACCGCTATACGTTTGCCGCACACAAACTTCTCTGTAAAAGCTCTTAAAGCTTCGGCACACCCCTCGTTATGTCCGCCGTCGAGTATAACTTTGCCTGTGCCGATTACTTCCATGCGTGCAGGCATTACCGCAGCAGATATACCCGTTGCTATGTGTTCATCTGAAACATTAAGTCCGCACTCACGCAGTGCACACACGGCTGTAACAGCATTTTTAACCATGTGCTTCCCTGCAAACGGTACATGAATATCTATTTTTTCAAAAGTAATATCAGTGCCGTTGAGGGACTCATTATTTATTTGGCAAGCTGAAAGTTGCGGAACAACAAGTCTGTTTTTGTTTTTCTCAGCCGTTCTGAATATAACCGTTTGAGCTCCCGCTTCTTGCTCCGGATACATAACAGTAACTCCGTCAGGCTTTATTATACCGCTTTTTTGTGCAGCTATTTCTTCTATCGTATCACCGAGAACGGCTGTATGATCTGTTGAAATAGATGTTATAACCGAGACAAGCGGTGTTTTGATAATATTGGTTGAGTCAAGCAAGCCGCCCAAGCCAACCTCAAGTACAACAACATCACAGGCGATATTTTTAAAATACAAAAATGCGGCTGCTGTTATGGTTTCAAACTCTGTAGGAACTATGCCGTCTTTCTCAATTTTTTCACAGGCAGTTTTCACTTGCTCGACTGTATATGCAAGATCATCGGGTGAAATCATCTCGCCGTCAACCTGAATGCGTTCACGGAAATCCATTACATATGGCGATGTAAACAATCCCGTTTTATAGCCTGCCGCCGTGAGTACGGAAGCTATCATCGTACTTGTTGAGCCTTTACCGTTTGTTCCTGCAATATGAACAAATCGCAAACCATCCTGCGGATTGTCCAAAGCAGCACAGAGCGCAGTTATGCGCTCCATACCGGGATTAATGCCGAACTTCAAGCGTGAGTGTATATATTCGATTGCCTGGGTTGAATTCATTTGTCATTCCTCGCAATCAACGTTTTTAAAATTCTTATCATCATTCTTTTTACTCTTAAAAGACTTATTTAGATAACCTTTTTTATTGGCTACGATAAAGTAAACCAAAACACTTATAACAATACATGCGCCCGAAAGTATCAGGTTCCAATATCGAAAAACAAAGCAAAACAGCATTAACGTAACAAATGCAGAAATTGCCGCAAAACGCATATTATAAATATAACGTTTAAAATCTTTTGCTGTTTGACTTTCACAGTCATATACATTATTAGAAACTTCTATCAGTGCTGTTAAAATTAAAACAAACGCACCAATCATCAGCGCACCACCAAATAAAGCAGATAATGAAGCTGTCAGCAACCCTGCAAACACAGTTGTCATACCAATCACTTCAAGCCCAGCAAAGATAATAAAGCGTTTGTTGAGATAACTCTTTTGATCTTTTATCTTCCTTTCTTCATTAACTGTATCATCTACAGCAGGCATTGTAACATTCGAAAAACTTTCAATTGTGTTAAGCTCACCACGAAGCAACTCATCGCATGTTATGCCAAAGATATCTGCAATTTCAGGAATAAGCGACAAATCAGGTGCGCTCTCATCACATTCCCAATGGCTTATTGTTTTGTTGGATACTCCAAGACGGTCTGCAAGCTGAAACTGTGTCATACCCTTGGCTTTTCTCATTGTCGCAATAAATGCTCCCATTGTTTTCTTTTCCATTACAATAGTCCTCCTTTTTCGTAGGGTTGCCTTTTTTTGCAAGGCTTCTCCTTGACTAAAGTCTATCGCTACAAGGGTGAGAATTGCACCCTAGAGAGTGTCAAAAAGTCTCAAATGTTGAGAATTTGCTTTTTTAATGCTTTTGTAGCATTAAAAACTCTCAGGAACTGTCTTTATCAAAAACGGACGGGATTTTGCGCCCGTCCGTTTTCTAAGAAACTGAGAATTTACGTAAACACACCTTATTAACCAAGCTTTGCAAGGCTGTCATTAAGCATAGCAATCTTTTCGTTGAGTTTGCGTGCTACCTCACGCTGAGCCTCAACAACAGCGGCAGGAGCCTTTGAGGTGAAATTCTCATTCGAAAGCTTTGCATTGACACCGTCAAGCTGCTTCTGAGCATTGGCAAGCTCTTTATTAAGTCTTGCACGCTCTGCTTCAAAGTCTACAAGGTCGCCCATGGGGATGTAGAGTTTTGCTGCATCTGTAACGATGCAAACTGCTCCGTCCACCTCGATATTCTCGCCAACCTCAACCTCGGAAGCCCCTGCAAGTTTCTGCATTATCTCACCCGAAAGCTCAAAGGTTGCTGTATAAGGTGTGCTGATATATATCTTTGCTCTCTTTGAAGGAGGAACATTCATCTCTGCACGGCGGTTTCTGACCGCTCTGACTGCCTGCATAATCATCTCCATCTGAGCTTCTTCATCGGTGAAGGACAGTTTGTCATCATAAACAGGCCATGCTGAAACCATAATGCTCTCGCCGCTATGAGGCAGTGTCTGCCAAATTTCCTCAGTTACAAACGGCATGAACGGGTGAAGAAGCTTCAAAATATTTGACATGACGCAAATGAGAACTTGCTTTACGCCTTGTGCCGCTTCTCCGCCCTTTTGAAGACGGATTTTTGCAAGCTCAATATACCAATCGCAGAAAATATCCCAGATGAAATCATATACTTTCTGTGCCGCAATACCGAGTTCAAATTTTTCGAGATTATCTGTAACCTCTTTGACAAGGTCATTATAAATACTCAGAACCCACTTATCCTCAAGTGAAAGTGTTTCGGGAAGCTCCGCTTTCTCGGTGCCGTCAAGATTCATGAGTATAAAACGTGCGGCATTCCAAAGCTTATTTGCAAAGTTACGGCTTGCTTCAACCTTTTTGTCTGAATAGCGCATATCGTTTCCGGGGCTATTGCCGTTTGCAAGGGTGAAGCGAAGAGCATCAGCACCATACTGGTCGATAACCTCAAGGGGATCAATACCGTTACCCAAAGATTTTGACATCTTTCTGCCCTGCTCGTCACGGACAAGTCCGTGAATAAGAACGGTGTCAAAAGGCACCTCGCCCGTCTGCTCAATACCCGAGAACATCATTCTCATAACCCAGAACGGGATAATATCGTAACCGGTGACAAGAGTGCTTGTCGGATAGTAACGCTTAAAGTCCTCTGCATCAACATCCGGCCAACCGAGTGTTGAGAACGGCCAGAGTGCCGATGAGAACCATGTATCAAGTGTATCGGGATCCTGCTCAAGATTTGCACTGCCACACTTACAGCATTTATCGGGTGCAGTTCTCGCA
>JAZUNO010000031.1:0-17631 GCA_045604185.1 Acutalibacteraceae bacterium
TCATTAGATTATTGGTGCAATTTTTATATCGGCTTTGTGTTGAGTATACAGACAAGTTGAATTTATAAGCCGATGATGGTAAAATAAATTTAATACATATTTCGAAAAAGTTAATTTCAAATACAGTAAGTTTTATCACTGCAAATAAGATCGGGAGGTTCCTATGAAAATTCTACAGACAATTATTTCTTATCTTGCAATAGCGGCAGCTTTTATTTCTTCTTGTTTTTCATGGGGTGATTCGACAATGATACCGTATACAAATGATTACAAGATTCCGGACAGCATTCCCGAATACAGTGTGATTTCTACCGAGGAGAAAACCGATTGGAAAGCCAAATGGATTTGGGATAAGGAAAACCTGACGGAGAAAAATGTCTGGATGTGCTTTAATAAAAAGGTAAGTCTGCATAAGATTCCTGAAGAACTCATTGCTGACATCTCAGCCGACTCGAAATATTGGATTTACATAAACGGAGAAACCGTTGTATTTGAGGGAAGCGTGAAACGAGGCCCTGATAAAAACAGCGGATATTATGACAGTATAGATATTGCCCCTTTCCTCAAAGAGGGTGAAAACTCAATTTGTGCTTTGGTGTGGTTTTGGGATAATGAAACAAGCTATTCCTACAGTGGCAGCGGTCAGGGCGGTTTCCTTTTTGAAGCCATAAATGAGGACATCACCATAATTTCCGACAAAAGCTGGAAGGTAAAAAGAAACAGTGCTTATGTTGACAGCGCTCTTTATCCGCCTAATTACAGACTTTCCGAATACAGCATTTATTTCGATGCAAGGAAAGATATGGGCGATTGGACAAATGAAGCTTATGATGTTAGCGTCTGGGAAAATGCAACCGAATATGCCGTCGGCGGCGAGGGTGCTTACGGCAAGCTTTATCCGAGAGGAATACCTTTTCTGAAGGATTACGGTCTTAAAGATTATGAGAATTCAAATATTTACGAAAACTATACCGTGAAAAAGCTTTTCGGTGAAAAAATCACCGTAGATGTTCCCTATAACGCACAGCTTACTCCCTATCTTAAAATCATAGCACCTAAAGGCAAAAAGATTCGTATAACAACGGAAAACACTTTAATCGGTGCAGTTTCAACTACCTATATAACTAAAGAGGGAGAGCAGGAGTTTGAGGCTTTAGGCTGGTTTAACGGAGAGCATATTACTTATAAAATACCGAAAGGCGTTACGGTTGTTTCTTTGATGTACCGTGAAACGGGATATGACAGCTCATTCTGCGGTGACTTCAAGTGTGATGATGAATTCCTGAATTCTCTGTGGCAAAAATCTCTGCGTACTCTATATGTTACCATGCGTGACAATTTTATGGATTGTCCTGACAGAGAAAGAGCCCAATGGTGGGGCGATGTCACAAGTGAAATGATTATGACAATGTACTCTATGGACAGTAATTCCTACCTGCTGTATCAAAAGGGTGTGGAGGCGATGCTTTCTCACGTTGACGACACAAAAGTGCTTCAGACCGTTGTACCTATAAGCGGTGACTATTTTGAGCTTCCCGTTCAGCAGCTCGCAGGAATCGTAGGCTTCCTCACTTACTATGAATATACCGGCGACAAGGCTTTTATCGAAAAGGTTTATGGAGCTTGCCTTGACTACCTGAAGCTTTGGGAAATCGGTGAAAATAATCTTGTTGTTCATCGTGAAGGCTCATGGGATTGGGCTGATTGGGGCAAAAAGGCAGATATGACAGCCATTGAAAATGCATGGGTTTACTATGCTCTTTCCGCCACAGAGAAAATGGCAGAGCTTTTAGAAAAAGACGGGGACATCTCATTTATTACCGAAAGAAAAGATACTATCGGGAAGGGATACAAGACTCTTTGGACAGAAAAAGGCTTTAAAAGTAAAGATGTAAGAAAGCCTGATGACAGAGCAAATGCCCTTGCAGTTTTATCCGGACTTGCAGAAAAAGAGCAGTATGATACCGTTACAAATGTACTCACAACCACTAAAAATTCAAGCCCGTATATGGAATACTATGTTCTTGAAGCCCTTTGCAAAATGGGAAAATATGAAGTTGCAAGGGACAGAATTAAGGACAGATATGAGGGTATGATGAGTGAAGATTACTCTACTCTCTGGGAATTCTGGGATTCGTGGCGAGGCACTAATAATCACGCATGGAGTGGCGGACCTCCTGTTATAATGAGTAAGCATTTTGCAGGTATTACTCCCCTTGAAGCAGGCTATGAAAAGGTTAAAATCGAGCCTCAATATACTCTGTCCGACAGCATGAACTGTACTGTTCCGAGCGTAAAAGGGTTAATCACTCTGGATTATGAAAAGACTGACCAGGATTATATTATCGACCTTACTCTCCCACAAGGTATGAAAACTGTTTTATATGTGCCTACCGGAGCTACAGTAAATATCAATTCAGAGCCTTTTTACCAAAACGGCGAGTATGTAAACGGTGATAAAATCGGAGAAACGGAGATTGTGGAAAAAAGCACTCGATAACAGATTTTCTACGAAGAAGCTGACGGCAGGAAAAGCGAATGTGTAGCCTGTGCCGTGAGAAAAGTATTTTCAGGTAATCCGTTAATATTATTCGTACCAAAAAGCAACAGAGCATCTGATGATGCTCTGTTGCTTTTGTTCGCTTGATTACATAAAAATCACTAAACTACCAACAACCATTTTTTTGCCGAATTTAGTTGTTGATTAAGAAACTATATTTATTGCTGTTGCACATCTTGTCAAGGTGTGGTAAAATAAAACTATATCTTGGGGTTATTGGGGGAATTTTATGAAAAACCTTTCAAAGAAAAACGTAGCATTGGTTGTGTGTGCTTCTGTTGCGCTGATTGGAATAGTTGCTGCTATTATTATCGGACTTAATTTGGGTAAGACGGTATATACAGTAACATTTGACAGCCAGGGTGGTGCACCTATACAGTCCCAAGAGGTTAAAGAAGGAGATAAGGTATCAAAACCGGAAGATCCTTTTAAAGTGGGCTTTACCTTTGTTGAATGGCAATATAATCATACAACTTATGATTTCAACAGTGAAGTAACGCAGGATATGGAATTGGTAGCTTATTACACTATCAATGAAGGAACTCAAACTATAACTGTCGCATTCAATTACAACGACGATGATGTCGGTGTAAAGAATATCAGTATAGCAAAAGGAACACCTATCGGTGAGCCCAACGCTCCTACAAGGGAAGGCTATATCTTTGAAGGTTGGTTTTTAGGTGATGAAAAATTTGATTTTTCTATTCCGATAGATGAAAACATTGTTTTAACCGGAAAGTGGACAGAAGACCCTGATTATAACCCTTCGGATAAAGACAAAGATAAAAACGGATCTGGAAGCAATAATAAAGAAGATGGAGCAAACACAAACGGGACAGGCTCTAAACCCGGTACCGGTGCCAATAAAATAAGTTTTAAAGATGTTGAAGGAATCTGGTATGTTGAGGGCACAGATGATGCAACTCTGGAATTTATCCTGGTTGACGGAAAGTGGGTTTCTGTTATATCTAAAAACTTTGACTATTATACCGGTGTTGTAAAAAAAGGTGCAGGCCATGTTGGAACTGAATATTTCTATGATGGAGAACATTTTTACGCCGATGAAATCAGGGTTGACGGTGATAAGCTGATTTACACCAAAAACAACTCTACAGTAATTCTTTACAGAGAAAAGGACTATCCCAGCCCCAAACTGTGGCCTGATGAAGAGCTCCTGAAAGAAATCGACGGATACTATTGGTATCTGGATGGCTATGATAATACTTATTTGCATCCTACAATAACTGATTCAAATGGCGATAAAGCTTTGACTTGGGACTCTGAAAATATTGAGGTACATAACGGTAAGGTAACAGTGTATGAAGATTACGGTTATGAAGAATACAATAAAATCGATTCCAACGCTTCAACTAACACAAACAATAGTTTGGGAGTAAATCCGCTCGACGATGCAAACAGTCTTGTTGATGACTACAAGATGAAAGTAGACGGCGATAAGTTGTATATAACCGTAGGCGATAAAACTTATATTTTTACGAAACATGAGGACGAAAAACCGGTAGAAGTTTCTTTGTCGATAACAGGAAAAGCGATTGTTAAAACAACCGGAGAACGCATAGAAGTTCCTGTTAAGGTTTCTCCTTTCTGGAGCAAGCATAAATTGATTTCAATATCCAGCAATCCTGATGTTGTGCAAGTGGGACGCCAGAATGTAACATCTACAGACGGAAACGTTGTTATGGACTTTACGGCTGGCCAGGTGGGTACCGCAACAATCACAATCAAAGATGTTATAACACAAGCTTCGACTACTGTGACAGTTACCGTCAATCCCGTAAAAGTTACCGGAGTTTCGTTAAATAAATCAACATTGACTTTGGAAAAAGGCTCCAACGAAACGTTAAGTGCTACCGTTCTGCCTGACAATGCTGCAAACAAGAAAGTGGTTTGGCACAGCAGCAACGAAGCAGTTGCGACAGTATCATCTTCGGGAAAGGTGACGGCTGTAGGCAAGGGCACCGCAACAATAACGGTTAAAACTGAAGACGGTGCTTATACAGCCGCATGCACAGTAACGGTAGTTTATCCGAAGTTAACCGTAAAGGCTTCAGTAGGAACAGGTACATGGACCTCTGAAGACACTACCGTTCAGGGCGTATTTGGAAAAGCGTTGCCGACCGGAGGCTCCGGTGTGTATGAGGCCTATTACGTAAAACTGTACTATAACGGCGAATTGGTTGGCGAAGGAGCCAGAGATGAAGTTATAGTAACACCTATAAGAAGCGGAACATATTATGCGGAAGTTTATGTCAGAGACTCTGAAGGAACTGAAGTAACCGCAACGGCTACCAAGACTATCTCATAAATTTCAGAACAAACGAAATTAAGTGCCTGTGAGGTCAGATATTTCTGACTCCACAGGCATTGTTGTTATATCATATCAACAACATAAAAATTGCAACGCTAAATAAAAAACTTAACTTTGCCTAAAAGAAAACTTTTACAGCAAAGCTTTACTTCAAGTGTGGAAAAATAATTGACGATGTGGTATGATGATTGCAGATAAATAAATTTGACTATATCCGTCCGGGAGATGATTGCTTGAACATTGTGGATTTTTGTAAGTTCTGTCAAAAGCATCAAAAAATAATAGCAAGCAGCTGGGGCTCGTATTTAATGGGTATCATCGCAGAAAATGCTTCCAATTCCACATCATGGCGCAACTTCCTGCTCGGTTTATTTGATTTTTCAAGAATTTCAATCATGATACTGTGGGGCGGAGCTCTTCTGGTGATAATTATTTGGGGAATCAGCCTTGCATTTTCTAAAATAAGGTTATCCAAAAAGGCTGAGGCTCAATTCAGAAAGATAATGAAAGAGCATACATATCATCTGTTAAATAAATCGGAAATAGGCGGATATTCCTGGGGCTATAACAAGAATATGTTTGTTTCAAAGAATCCAACCGGCTGGAGACCTGAGGATATTTATATCGACCTGAAAAACAGCGAGGTAGAGTCCTTATATGAGTTTCCCACTGTCAATGCGGATTTGCGAGGATACGATAAAAATTCTTATAACAGTTATTGCGAGAACTCTGAAAAGATTGACACCATAAGGCAACGTGGTGATGATAGAGAAAGATATGCTGTAAAACACGTTGAAAGAACCATGAAAAACAACAGGGTTGAGATAAGGCTACAAAAAACCGGCTGGTCTCAACTGCAATTTTCATGGGACTATCTGCGCAGATTACAGACAAATAATGAACCTGTATGTCAGACGCAGAATGATTTGCAGATTGAGGATAAGTTTGTAAAAGCGTTAAATCATGATGAAGACTTGCTGATTAACAGTTTTTGTCTTCATCTGGTGCTCATATCCAAAAACGGAAAAGCGATATTATCAAAAATCAGCAGAGTAAAATCAAACGATTATCCTGCCACTTGGGCGGCAACTATAGGGGAACAGCTCGAGAAAAGAGATTTCGTGGACGATAAGGGCGAGGTTTATTCCGACTTTGTTGTCAGGTGGGTAAAAAGAGCCCTTGACGAGGAGTTCGGAATAAATGAAAACCTGACGGATGAAAAAGAAATATCCGAATTGGAAGAATATGTGGATATGAATTCTTTAAGGGTTTTGAGCGTTGATTTTGAAGGGGATATATACAATGTTGCATTGACTTGTGTTGTGAAGCTGAAAATAGACGCAGACACACTCAGCAACCTCAAAGAGATACAAATTGACGGCAACGAGAACACAAAGGAATTTATTGAATGTTCCGAAGCGGATGTGAGACGGATTTTATTGGATTATCCCAACAATAAAAATCTATATCATCCCTCTACATATTTAAGGTTGTTGATGTACCACCTTTACTGTTGCAAGCAGGCGTTTACCATGTCTTCGTTCCTTTCGGAACACAAGAAAAAATCCAAGCAGAAATAGGTTTTGATATGTTTGCTGAACTGATGCGATAAATCAATTGTGATTGAAATATTAACCCGGTTATGCTACACTGTATTCAGAATATCGGTTAAAGGAAGTTGATTATGAAGATAGCAGTTATCAACGGAAGTCCCAAAGGCAAATACAGTATAACGCTTCAGACGGTGCGTTATCTTGAGAAAAAATACCCTGAACACGAATTTTGCGTTCTTCACGCAGGACAGCAGATAAAGTCTCTTGAGAAAAACTTCTCAAAGGCGAAAGACCTGCTCGAAAGTTCTGATGCGGTGATTTTTTCCTATCCCGTATATACTTTTTTGGCACCGTCACAGCTTCACCGTTTTATTGAGCTTGCAAAGTCAAACGACGTTAATGTAAAAGATAAGTATGCCACACAGATTTCCACTTCGAAGCACTTTTATGACATAACAGCACATAAATACATAGAAGAAAACTCTCTTGATTTAGGTATGCGTTATATCCGCGGTATATCGGCTGATATGGAGGATTTGCTGACTGAAAAGGGCAGAGAGGATGCTGAGAAGTTTTTCGACTTTTTCCTCTGGTCAGTTAAGGAAGGAGTTTATGCTGTTGCTCCCGAAAAGAGCGAAACCTATGTTCAGGTGGCGGTAAGCGATGCACCGAACAGCGAAAATAAAAAGACCGATAAGGATGTTATAATCCTTACGGACGAAACTGACCCCGATTCAAACTTGAGTGCTATGATTAAGCGTTTTAGCAACGTGTTTGACTACAAGACACGCATTGTCAATATTTCTGAATATCCGCTTGCAGGCGGATGCCTCGGATGCTTCCGCTGTGCGGTCAGCGAAAAGTGTGTCTACAAAGATAACTTTGATACGTTCCTTCGTGAGAACATACAGAAGGCGGACGCTATTGTCTATGCGTTTACTGTTTCCGACCATTCAATGGGTTCACGCTTCAAAATGTATGACGACAGGAATTTCTGCAACGGCCACAGAACAGTAACTGTTGGTATGCCCGTAGGATACCTTGTGTCGGGCAACTATTCCCAGGAAAACAACTTGCGATCGGTAGTAGAGGCTCGCAGTGAAACGGGCGGAAACTTCCTTTCGGGTGTTGCAACCGACGAGCACAACCCCGATGAACAGATTGATGTTCTTGCAAAAACGCTCGCATTCGCACTTGAAACAAAGCATACTGTGCCGCAGAATTTCTGGGGTGTAGGCGGTATGAAGATTTTCCGTGACCTTATTTATCAAATGCGCGGTATGATGCGTGCCGACCATAAATTCTACAAAAAGCAGGGAATATACGATTTCCCGCAAAAGAATAAAGGCAAGGCACTCCTTATGTACGCCGTAGGTGCCCTTCTTTCAAGCGAAAAAGTTCTGTCTAAAATGGGCAACAAGATGAACGAAGGTATGCTTATGCCCTATGAGCAGATGCTCAAAAAGATGGACAAAGAGAAATAAAAAAATTTTAAAAGAGCTAACTGGCCTTTAAGTCAGTTAGCTCTTTTTTGTTACTTTTTAAATCCGTCGTTTACTGTAACCGTGTTGTCCATAATAACTGATGTGGTCTGAACTTCTTTGCCGAAAGCCTTGTAGTTGTCCATTCTGATTTCAACGGTGTATCTCCAGGTTCCGCTTATAATTTCTCCGTTGCTGTTTATAAGAACTTTGACGACAGGATTTGTATAATAAATCTTTGTGTCTTTTTCGGAAAGTTCAAGCGGAAGACCGAGGTCTGTTAATTGCTTTACAACAATGCTGATATCGCCTACGGCTGTGATTGCGTGTCCCACGCTTCCGCTGAGAGCATCATCACATGGGCCAGATACCTGCTCACGCATAGTCATTTCTATTGCGACGTTGTTGCCGCTCTTATACGCCTTTGCATTGGATATATCCGCCTCGACAAGATTGCGATATCCTCCCGTGATACCGTCCTTTTCGGTTGAATTGTTTGCAAGGAGCTTTGACATTATGGGGGTTATAAACTCGAAAAGACCCTTATACTGACCGTTGTTAACGGAGATGCTCTTGAGAGTGATAGTCTGTGCTGACTTTGCGGCGGCGTTCGATTTTTTTGCCGCATTTTTATATGCATCAACGATTTGTGCCTTTGACCATTCAGCAGGATTATTTGAAAGCGTAGGTGATGCGGCTGCACTCTCTGCCTCGGTTGAGGTGGATGTGTCCGATACATCTGTGGATAAAACGGTTGTATCCGAATCAGCAACATCTGAAACGTCAACATCGGCAGTACTGTCGGAAGCGTTTTCGCTGACACTGTTTGTCGGACTCTCCTGCGGTCCGTCAGCAGTATCCTTGTCCCGACATGCGGTTAGAGAAAAAATCATAAAGGCACAAAGAATAAGTGCCGTTATTCTTTTGTTGTTCATGTCACATCACTCCGAAAGATGAGATTTTGATTTGAAACTATGATAGCAAGGTTGACTTTTGTTGTCAAGGAAGGTGGATTTTCTGTGTATGTGCTCAAACAAAACGGAGCACCTTAATTATTCGCTCTCCTGACAATTTTTACAATACCCGTTGCACCGTCAAGGCGGATTATATCTCCGCTTTTTACTGTTGACATGAGATTGTCTATTCCCACAACTGCGGGAATGCCGAGCTCTCTGGAGATAATCGCTGTGTGTGAGAGCAGGGAGCCTTTTTCACTCACAACGCCTTTGGCTTCAGCGAGGAGAAATACCCAACCCGGGTCAGTCATTTTTGTAATAAGAATTTTATCTTTGACGCTTGTTGCCTGCTTGACGTCTGTGACAACGTAAGCTTCACCTTCGACGACACCGTTGGAGCAGGGAACGCCCAACATTTCGTCTTTGCCGCAATAAACTGATGTCATATTGATGTTTCTGTGATTCTTATCAAATGCCTTCTCGCTGAAAACGATTCTGGAATACGCAGGGAGCATGGCGAACATTTCGTATTTCTTCTTGCGTTGATATACAGTTTCTTTCATGTCGCAGGGAGTGTCGGCAAGTGAACGGACTTCATCGAGAGTGAGATAAAAAACATCACGCTTTTCATCTATGTATCCGCTCTGTGTATAAATATCACCTAGACGCAAAACAGCTTCTCTTACCATGCCGAAGATTCTGCTTCTGTTCAGACGCTGAATTTCTCTGTTGCCGATACCGAGCATACATCTCTTACTTAAAAACTTAGTAATCGGGTCATTTATATTAAAGCTGTTTTCCTGCTTTTGCTCCTCGAGTAGGGGTGCGAGTTTTTCTTTGTCCTGAGCAAACTCGAGAATTTTATTGTCAAACATTTCGGGATTTGTTCTGAAAGTCTCAGTTTCGAGCTTTAACTCTTCAAGGCACCTGTCACCGTAAACGTCAATATATTCTTTGGCACGTCTGCGGTATTCTTCCGACGTCATATTGTCCTTTTGGAGTGCGATGCGAATCATCTCTTTGACAGGCTTCATACTTTCAATGTTTGAAATGCCGGAAATATATGAGTTTGCAAGCTCCTCGTGGTTTTTGTATTTGCTCTTAAGGCGGCTCTTGAGCAGTCCCGTGAAAATGAAAGCATAAGTGTCGTTGAGAAGGGTGATACCCCAACACGAGAGCAATTGGTCCTGTATTTTGTCAAACAATTCGAGGATTTCATTTGCAGTCATGTCCTCTTCAAATCTGCGGTACACATATGTTTTTATTTCTATGAATCGTTCGTTGAGCTTTTTCATGTTGGCAGGAGTTCTGATAAGCTCCGTCAACGTATTGAGGTATATAGATGCCTTGACAATCGGATTGATTTCGTTCTCGCTTTCGTCATACTCCTTGTATTTGACTCCAACAAGCTCCTGCCATACGGCTATAATTTTTTTGCTCATCGGCAGGAATTTTATGGCGGAATACCAGCTGTTGAGGTTGTAATATATTCTTCCGTTTGATGTACCGACTGTGTTTTCTAGTATGTTATAGCACTTTTTCAGTTCCTTTTCATTTTTGAGAAGTCTGCGCCCCGCATCTTTGAAAACGCCGGCAAAAACCATGTCCACAAAGGAAACTGTCAAGGGCAGGCTGAGTCCCGGATAGCTTTCGACAATATTGCTGTTATCAAACAGCAGAGGTTTTTTGTCGGAAACTGTAGTAATCGGTCTCGCCTGAAGAATAAACAGCTCGCCGTTTTCTATGGCATATTCAATATCCATGTATTTGCCCAGATGCTCACAGATTATTTTTGATGTGTCTATCAATTCGTGAACTTTTTCGTCGCTGAGCAGATTTTCCTTGCCGTCGTAATAATAAATATCGTCTGTTAAGGAGTAATAATATGATGTTGTGTCAATTCTGTCAGACACAACATTTTCGCCCAATCCGCGTCCTGCAACAATTACACTTTCGTTGAGGATTCCCTGTGGGTTTGCGGTGAAAAGGATTCCGGAAATATCTGCGTTGACCATTCGCTGTACAATGACATTCATTTTCAGAAGACTTATGTCGAGGCCGACTTGCTCCATATATGTAAGCACGTTTTCATTGTACAGAGAGCAAACGCATTCTGTGATTTTTTCCATGATGTCTTTGCGCTCAACATTGAGAAAAGTATCAAACTGACCGGCAAAGCTGTTTTCGGCAGAATCCTCAACGCACGATGATGAACGGACAGAATACAGTTCGCCTTTGAGGTTGATTTCTCTGCACACCAAAACCGATTCTCTGACAGCCGCTTTGAGAATCCGACTCTTTTCGGCGACGGGTTTCTCGGTACAGACCTTCAATGCCGCTTCTATTTTATCTTTTGACGGGATTAACTCATCAAAGGAAAACGTTTCGAAGTCAGGCACGGGAAGCCCTGCTTTTTTCATTACGGTAAGGTTTTCGATTTTACTTCCTAATGTCATTTCTTTTTCCCCTTTTTTTGATATTGATATTTTTCAAAAAACATGCTGCACACAATGTTTTTTATATCCCTGATTTATATCAAATAACTCTTGATGGAGTGCTTATAAAAAGTTATGACTTAATTTATTATATTATATTATTTTTTCACTTAATAATCAATTGATAAGCATAAAAAAGCAGAGCATCAAAGACAAGATGCTCTGCTTTTTACTTGTGTATATCAATGGTAATGGTGGTGATGGTGATGGTGTCCGTTATGGTTTTTAATTTCTACACAGCAGGTTTCTTCGTGGCAGTGTTCTTGAGGTGATTCCAACTCAAGTGTTGCATGAACGATGCCGTGTTCTTTGAGTTCCTTTCTGACAGTCTCTTTGATTTCATGTCCGTCCGACTCGGTAACAATATGCATTGTGGCATATCCGTTTTGCCCGTCCATGCTCCAGATGTGGATGTGGTGAGCGTCCAGAACACCGTCAATCTCGCAGACGTGTTCTTTGATTTGGGCAACAGATATTCCGTGAGGCGTTTTCTCGAGGAATAGGTCGAATACCTCTTTTAAATTTTTTGCCGCATTAATAAAGATGAAAATCGCAACACCGATAGACATGAGCGGGTCGATAAGCGGAAAGTCAGTAAAGTGCATGACAATTGCGCCGATAAGTACAACTATCCAACCGAGCACATCCTCCAACATGTGTAAGTTTACGGCTTTCTGATTAATGGAGTCTCCGTCTCGTGTGAGATATGCAGCACACAAGTTGACAATTGCACCTATGACGGCAAAAATTATCATTCCTTTGTAGTTGATTTCGGTGGGGTTAATAATTTTATTTACGGATTTGACAACCACGAAAACAGAACCCAGAAGCAGTATCAGGGCTGTTATAAAACCGCCGATTGCAGAGTACCTGGCATAGCCGAAAGTGTATTCCTCGTCGGGTTGATTTTTGCTTTTTCTTTCGAGAAAATATGAAACGCCAATGCTTGCAGCATCACCGATGTCGTGGACGGCATCAGAGATAATGGCAACGCTTCCTGTAAAAAAGCCGCCTATGATTTCAAAGATTGAAAAAGAGAGGTTTAAAATAAAAGCAACTAAAATATTTTTTTCTGTTTTCATATGAATCAGTCACCTAAAAGACCGTGATTTCTGCCCATCCAATAAGGAAGAAGGTAGATGTAGGGCATCATTGCACTCATGCCGGTAGCTTCAGCACCGGGAAGAGTTACGGTGCGGTTTACCTGCTTTCTGTTTATGGCCACAAACTCTTCGGCACCTGAATCGCATACGAACTGGTTGCCGTCGTAGTGCACGAGGACTCTGGATGAGTATTCAACGGGGTACTTGAGCTGTGCGGGGATACCCATTGCTTCCTGCTCTGTATCCCAGACGATATCTTTTCTGTAGCTGTTGTAAACGGGCCATCTTACAAAGTCAAGATTCATCTCTGAAAGTGATTTTGCCGCATTTTCGATATCGCAGTTATTGTTTGTCAGGGCACCGTAAATGATGTTAAACATAGGTGAGCGCTCAACTCTTTCGTACTCCCAATGGTGGGTAAGACCCATCTTGAAGATTTCCTTGTGAGCCTCGTTGTCTGTGTAAACGAGAAGAGGATAGATGTTTATGAAGTCGAGTTGGTCGTCGATGTGGGCGACATGGCTGTCCTCAAATTTGTACTGTATGCAGTTCATGGCATAGTGGTGCTTGCTAATGAGCATATCAAAGACCTTGTTATACTTTTCGTCCCCTGTGACATGGTAGGTTGTCTTTAAGAAAGAGAGCATCTCGAGTGAGTTTGTGCCTCTTTCGTAGAACCATCTGTCGTCGTTGTTGAGCAGGTCAGGCTCCCAATTTGCCCATGTTGTGGGAACTCCGTCAACATCGGTGAGGTGAAAGTTGTTTTCAAGGATGTGGTCTGTGATAGCCTTTACAACGCTTGTAATTTTTTCCTTTTCAGCTTTATCAGCAACAAGGTCGTAGTAAATTCCGTATGCAAAGTAGTGACCTGACATCTCATCACTCGATGTCTCGCCGAGCCACTCGCAGTCGGGATTATCTTTGCAGAAATGCCATTCTTCTCTGTTGCCGGTAGCAAAATTTTCTTCGTGTGAATATCTTGTGGCTCTTGCGGTGAATCCGGGTCTGCCGGAAACTTCGGTGAGTTTTATCATCGCTTCAACGGCTCTCTTTGCATTAGCCTTTGCTTTTTCGTCGCCTGTTGCTTTGTAGCGGAAGCACTGGCTCGCGCAGTAAAGACCGGTAAAAAGACCGTCGTTGTCAGAGTTGGGAAGCCAACCCGAGTCCAGATCGCCGTATTTGCGAAGAGCCCTTGAAACATGATAGCCTTCGTTCCTGACGTAGTATTTGTCCGAAAGGGCATCGATGTACCCTGCCTTTTCTTCGAGGGTCATATACTCCGATGTGATGAGGCTGATGCCTCTGGGGGTAACTGCGGCAATTGTGCCTTTTTCGGATACGGCAATCTTTGTAACGGTGGGGTGCATGAGCCATGCACCGTATGAGAAGTAGGAAATCTTGCCCTCTATGAGGGTGATGACACCTGTGTCGGTTGCAAAATATTTTTTGCCGTCTGCGGCAAAGAACATATCATTGAAAGAACCATCAGGGACCGAGTAGAAATCGTTGCCGTTAAACCAATAGTTTCTGCCGTCGTAGATATTAAGGCCGTCGTCCGAGCCGACCCACAGATGACCGAGTGCGTCAAGTGCAATACACTTGATTTTTTGGCTCAAAACGCCGGTAACTTCAGGGACAAGCTCTGCCCAGTGGCGGCGTTTGCCTTTCATTGAAAGAAGTCCTTCGGTTAAAGAGCCGATGTATACTGTCTCTCCGTACTTTGTCTTGTTGTCGAGTGCCGCAAGACAAACCGTTTCTTCGGGTAGCTCAACTATTTTCTTGAACTCATCATTTTCCATAAGAAACAGCGTTGTCTGGGTGATAAGCCACACGGACTTATCGAGGGCAACGGAGATATCAACAACAGGAGAGTCAAAATCTGCAACTTTTTTGAGCTTCCCCTTTTTGATTTCGGCAAGAGAGTTTTCGACAGCGACGAAGAGTCTGCCGTTTCTGGAAAAGAGCTTTGATGCCTTCACAGCAATCTTTTTGAACTTGCCGTCTGCATATTCAATGAGGCAGTCAGGCTGAGTGATGTAGAGAGTTTCACCGTCGAAAGCGACAGAGGAAACATTTTCGATGTCGATGCCGTGGTCAGCAGTAATAAAGGTTTTGTCGTACTGTTTGAATTGGCCGAAATGAAGTACAGGTTTTTTCATATGTATAGTCATTCTCCTTGTGAAATTTTACGGTCTTATAACATTGACAGTGTAACATATTTTTGGCTGTTTGTCGACACAATGTATCTGCTCGGCGTTTTGTGTTTCAGACAGCATATTGTGGTGTTTGCCCATCCAATAGGGTAGTGTATACATGTTTGAAGCTCGTTTCATGATGAGTTTCCAGGGTGTAAGAGTTGGAGTTGTATTTGTATTTGTGCAACGCTCTTTCATCGGGTACAACTATTCTCAAACTGTTGTCCGGAGCGGAAATGTTGGGCATAAGAGATGAAAGGAAAATGATAAGAGACATAATAACGGACAATATGCCTTTCAGTATTTTTTCGCCTCTTTTGTTTTGCTGTTAAAAGCTCTGATTTTATTATATTGACACGCTTTTTGAAAGTCAATGCGATATGGGCAAATAATAGGTTAAAAAGACAAAAAGCCGAGCAATGCTCGGCTTTAAAATAAATCTTTTTATCCCCAAATTATCCAGAGAAGAAGGTATCCGGTGATTACTGCTGCAAGGGTGAACGGTATGCCGTATTTCATGAAGGTAGTACTTTTGACTTCGTAACCTTCTTTTCGAAGAATACCGATGCCTGTAATGTTTGCACTCGCACCGATTGGTGTGAGGTTTCCGCCCAGGGTTGCACCGCAAAGCAGACCGTAGTAGAGGAGTTTCGGGTCGATACCGATATCCATTGCGATAACGGGAACGATTGAAAGCATTGTTGCGGTGTAGGGTATGTTGTCAATGAAGGCTGACAGAATAACTGACATCCAGACGATTATTGTATACACAACAAATACAGAGCCTGAACCGAGGTTTGCGATTGTGCTGCCTATGACATCGATAACACCTGCACTCTTGACTCCGCCGATAACAACGAAAAGTCCGGTGAGAAGAACTATGGTGTAATAGTCGATTTCCTTAAAGGCCTCTTTGACTATTTTGGTATTCTTTTTAAAGATAAGCTCGCGCAGTATGCCGACAACAAAGAAGCCGATACATATAATACCGTTTGTTATGTCGGGCTTATAGAACTGACCTTCGGCGGCTGCGTCCTTGTAGGGAATGAAAGAAACCGCAATAAGACAAACAACTGTTCCAAGCAGCAGGAAAGTCGGGAATTTGTCTTCAACCGTTGTTCTGCCTTCAAAGCTGATTTTGTCGTTTTGCTTGCGGAACATGAAAAACAGAATAATTGCACTTGCAATTGCACCTGCCTGAACAACCCAGAACATTCCGGGTTTTCCGCTGTCGATGAAGAAGTCGGAAAAGTCGAGGTTTGCCTGCTTAGCCAACAGAATAGATGTAGTATCGCCGACGAGTGTAGCAGCACCCTGCAGGTTTGATGAAATTGCAATACATATTATTGACGGCACGGGCGAAATTTCAAGCTTTTTGCAGAAAGCAAGGGCAACGGGGGCGATCATCAGAACGGTTGCAACGTTGTCAACGAAAGCGGAAACGATACCTGCAAACAGTGACAGTGCTACGACAGCCCATTTTACGTTGGGCATCTTTGAAATAAGCACGTCGGACATGAACTGAGGCATCTTCGACTCGATAAACAGGTAAACCGTACCCATGGTACCGGCTATCATCATTATAACGTTCCAGTCGATTTCACCCAAAGCATCGGCAAAACTGTAAGCATAGCTTCCGCTTTCGAGGGCAAAAAATCCCTCGCCGAAAACCGACGGGTTGACAGCCGCAACAATGCCCAAGGCAATAAAGATTATGGCTGAGGCAACAGCTACATAGGGTCTGATTTTTTGAAAGGCCATCATTAAAATATATGTTATTGCAAAGATGACCAGTGCGGTGATTGTAATAGGACTCATATCTGTTTCTCCTGTAATTTATTGGTGTCTGTTAAAAAAGGCAGAACCCATAGCGGATTCTGCCTGAAATTCGGATAAACACGCAGAGCGAAACAATACCCCTGTGCATAATCTAAATTACAGCCCACAACAAATAGAATACAAAACGGTATTCTATGACAGACTCCACCACTTATTTTGGACTGCTGATAAATTGTACTCCAAAGAGATATAAGAGTCAACACCTTGATAAAAGGAACGGACTTTATCAATATGTAGTGTTTTGTTTTAAAATAGTAATTGAATATTTAACACCGCTTTCAGAATATTGACTTTCTTAGCACACAAGAGTATAATTATGAAAATTACTGAAAGGCAGGTGGACAAAATGAAAATGATTACTGAAACAAGAAATCGGGGAGCCGTTTTGTCCGTTTGCGATTGACTTTTATGTCATTTTGAACTTATAGGCATCTGCGTAATCTCACGGAGGTGCTTTTGGCATTTTTGAGGTGAAATAAATGATACTTGAAGAAAAGAAAATCGTATTGAAGAATGGCATAAGTGCCGTATTAAAAACTCCTGAAACCCACGAAGCAGAAAAACTGCTTAATTGCATTAAAACAATCTGCGGTGAAACAAAGTACCTTGCTCGTTACAAGGAAGATTGGGATAATGTTACAGTTGAGAGCGAAGAAAAATGGATTCAGAGCAATCGTGATTCTGAAAGAAGTTTGGTTATTGCCTGTTATATTGACGGTGAAATTGTCGGCAATTGTGACATCAGTTTTAAAAATGGAAGCAAAACTTTTCATCGTGCGGTAATAGGTATAGCAATCCGTGAAAAGTGTTGGAATCTTGGCATAGGTACCGCTATGTTCAAAGAACTGTTAAAAGCGGCAAAAGAACATAAGGAAACTGAATTTGTTGAACTTGAATATATGCAAGGTAATGACCGAGGAAAAGCACTTTATGAAAAATTCGGTTTCAGAGAAATACATGTAACGCCAAAGGCTTGTAAACTCAAAGACGGAAGTTATCTGAATTTGGTTTATATGCAGAAAGAGATAACACAAGGAGAAAATCACAATGATTAAATATCCTGACTATGACCGAAGCATACTTTCGGTTGCTTCATCGGTTTTAAACTATTTTGGTGTAA
>JAZUNO010000032.1:0-18366 GCA_045604185.1 Acutalibacteraceae bacterium
GATGTTACAGAGGTTCCCCATAAAAAGAACCGCGCCTCTGATTCCGCTGTCCGACACCAAAATATTACTGCCTTTGCCCAAAACAAAAACAGGAATATCATTCTCAGCACAAAAAGCGGCAATCCGCGATACCTGTTCCTCACTCTCAGGTGAGATAAACAGATCCGCGGGTCCACCTATTTTAAAGCTTGTGTAGTTTTTCATCAAAACGTCCCGCTCGGCAGAACAGCCGAGCGTTTGGACGTATGATTGCAGCTTATCAATAGAATTCATAATATCTCCATTTTATCTGTCAAGCAAAGCCGCACCAATAAGACCTGCGTCATTACCGAGCTTTGCTGAAAGTATCTGAGTCTGACGGTCTGCATGGATGCTGTAACGCTCACGGTCAACATACTTGCGAAGAGGTGCAAGAAGATTCTCCTTCTCATGACCTATTCCGCCACCAATACAGATAATCTCCGGCTGAAGTGCGTTGACTATATTAGTTATACCAACACCAAGATAATAAATATATTTATCAACTACTTTCTTAGCAGTTGCATCGCCTGCTCTCATAGCTTCAAAAGATGTTCTGCCGCTAACCTTTGAAATGTCTCCGCCAACAAGCTCCCACATCTTTGAATCCATATCATGGCGCATTGCGTCCTTTGTCTGCTGAATAAGAGCTGTAGCAGAAGCGTATCTCTCAAAGCAGCCTCTGCGTCCGCATGTGCAAAGTTCACCGTCTGCAGCAATAACCATGTGACCCATCTCGCCTGCGGCATCGTTAACACCTGTTACGATTTTACCGTCAAGCACAATGCCGCTTCCGACGCCTGTGCCGAGTGTTATAGCTACAAAGCTTGAAACACCCTTACCTACACCTGCAATCGCCTCACCGAGAGCGGCACAGTTTGCATCATTATCAAGATAAACTATCTTGCCTAGTCCCGACTCAAGTATATTTTTTGCAGGAACCTTGTCAAATCCAAGATTGTTGGCATATTCAATATATCCTGTCGTTTTATTTACAGAACCGGGAGTTCCGATACCGACAGATGCAACTTCATCCATCTTTATGCCTGCATCGATAACAGCCATCTCAACTGTCTTTGCGACATCTTCAAGAATGAGTTCTGCAGCTCTCGGACAGTTGGTCTTAAGCTTGCCTCTTCCTATAATCTCAAGATTGTCATTAATTACTCCTGCTGAAATGTTTGTTCCTCCAAGATCAACGCCTACTCTGTACATCCTTATACCTCCAAAATATGTTCAACATTAAAATTTTAAGCCTTAAAAATCATGCCATACTTCAAGTTCTTTTTTCTCCGGGATTATATCATCTGTCATACCCAAAGAGTGCAACAGCTCACGGGCCGCATTATAGCCCATCTTCTTCTGCCTGTTGTTCATGGCCGCCGCCTCAATAATAATCGAAAGGTTTCGGCCGGGCTTTACGGGAACTATGGTAACCGGTACTTTTATTCCAAGTATCTCGGTATACTCATTGTCAAGACCCAGACGGTCATAGACCTTTTCATTGTCCCACGGCTCAAGCTGAACAACCATGTCTATCTTCTCTGTTATCTTAACCGCACCCATACCAAAAATCCTTCGTGCATTGATAACGCCGACACCACGAAGCTCAATAAAGTGGCGGATATTATCGGGAGCTGAACCTACAAGAGTTCTCGACGAAACTCTGCGAATCTCAACAGCATCGTCCGCTATCAGACGGTGGCCTCTTTTTATAAGTTCAAGTGCTGTTTCACTCTTACCGACACCGCTGTCTCCAAGTATCAGAACACCCTCACCGCTGACCTCTACAAGTACACCGTGACGTGTTATACGCTGTGCAAGCTCAACACTCAGATACGCAATAAGAGTTGCCATGCAGCTTGATGTCGCCTCCGCTGTGGTGAGAATCGGAACTTTATACTGCTCAGCATACTCTAAAAACTTTGGCGGACATTCGAGTGAACGGGTTATTATAACCGCAACCGGCTTTGACGACAAAAAACGGTCCATACTGCGGGCACTTTCCTCGTCACCGAGATTTTTCAGATATTCCATCTCAGTAAGCCCGATAAACTGTACACGCTCAGGGTCAAAATAATCGCTGTAGCCAGCAAATATAAGTCCCGGACGGTTTACATCCTGAGAAGTAACATAGATATCCTCAACCGCCGTAGGCGTATAAAGAACATCAAGCGAATTGTCGCTGATAACTTTTTCAAGCGAAACAGAATATTTACTCATGTCTTTCTCCTGTATTTTTTACTTTCAGTACATATATAAAATTATTATAATTCATTTACGTAAAAGTTCCAATAGTTTTTTGAGATTTTTTACTCTTTTTATTTAAAAAACGGGAGAGAAAACTCTGGATTTCCTCTCCCGTTTGTGTATTACCGTATCAAAAAATTTCTCTTATGTTAAACTTCCGCCGCTGTGTTTATCCCAAGGCTTACCGAAAGGGCTCTGTTAACTCTTCCCATATCGTCAACATCAAGCGTGCCCATTTTTTCCTTAAGCCTTTTCTTATCAAGCGTTCTGACCTGTTCGAGCAAGACTATAGAATCCTTTGCCAGGCCGCATCCGTCAGCATTGACTCTTATATGCGTAGGTAAATTGGTCTTATATCTCTGACTCGTGATAGCCGCCGCTATAACCGTGGGGCTGAATTTATTTCCGACATCGTTTTGAACTATGAGAACCGGTCTTATTCCGCCTTGCTCCGAACCGACAACGGGACTGAGGTCTGCATAGTAGATGTCTCCCCGTTTGACTGTCATTTTAATCACTCTCCGTATTTTTGTCTGGCAAGTATATTTTTGCCTGACAATAACGCGATTAAACATTGACTTCAAATTTTGGGGAGCAAAAATTTGTCATCTCACGGTTATTATATGCCAAAAGTCATTCAACGGCACCTTTTTACTACTGCACGGTTATATTTTTCAATTCTATCTTTAACTCGTATGACGGAAGTTCAAAGCTCTCAAAAAATCCCGTTTCGGCATTCTGGATTATCACGAATTTTTCGCCCGATGTCTCGCCGTCATATCTCCATGTGTCGCCTATGCGGTTTCTTCGGATAGTTGTATCCTCCGCCGCAGCCTTGAATGCTTCTATCATCTTCTTGCCAAAGTTGGACTCGGGCAGATTTGTCAAATCCGCATTCAAAGACAACGCTCCGAAACTCAAAGTGCATTTTGTACCCGTATACGATATTTTCAAACCCTTTACAGTATTGGGTTGAACAAACTCTATTTCACAATCCATAAGCGACCTTTGAACGTATTTTGCCTGAGACGTCTTATTGCCGTATTCAATAAAAAGATCCGCCGTATAAGACTGAGGAACTATCGGCACCTCATTCTTTTGAGCATTTTTTCCGGAAGAACAGCCCCCAAAAACAAACACCGTTACAGCCAGAACCAACAACAAGATTTTTCTCAAAAAGTTCCACCGCCTTATTCAAATTCACACATAAGTTCAGAAAGCATTTCTGCACAGTCACTCGGAGTCATGCCTGCCATCGACAGTCTGTGAGCCGCTCTGTCTCCTGCTGCACCGTGAATATAAGCACCGAGAACCGCAGCATCAAAAACGTTCAGTCCCTGCGCAACGAAAGACGCAATCATGCCCGAAAGCAAATCTCCGCTTCCGCCTTTAGCCATACCCGGATTGCCCGTGGTATTGACATAGACTCTGTTGCTGTGCGGAGTCGCAATTACTGTGCTTGCACCTTTTAGAAGTACGGTCACATTATACTCATTTGCAAAATCAACCGCGGTCTTCACCCTGTCTTTTTCAATTTCAGCAACAGTTTTACCCGTAAGTCTCGCCATTTCGCCCGGATGCGGAGTTAACAAAACAGGTGCTTTCGCTTCTTTTAGTATATCTATATTACAAGCTATCGCATTTATGCCATCAGCATCTATGATAAGCGGTTTTTCGCAGTTGAAAACAAGTGCATTTACAAGCTCTTTTGTTTCAAAGTTTAATCCCAAACCGCATCCGACAAGCACCGCCGATGCCTTATCCGTACGTCCTACAATAGTAGGAATAGCTGCCGACGAAAAGGTTCCCTCTTCGTTTGACGGCAGAGGCAGCATCAGCGGCTCGGTAAGTTTTGACGCAATCGCAGAATATGCACTCTCGGGAAATGCCGCAGTCACAAGTCCTGCACCGCACCTTATAGCACCCGTTGCCGCAAGCACTGCAGCACCCTGCATATTCTTACTGCCGCACACGCTCAAAACATGACCAAAGGTTCCTTTGTTTCCCATTATATCTCTCTTCGGAAAGAGCTCTCTCGCCTCTTTAAGGCTCAATGTTTCAAGATAAAGCGTGTCAACCGCATCAAATGCCGACTCCGAAATGCCGATGTCAACAACAACCGTCTCTCCGCACACGCTCGAACACGGTTTTAAAACATGAACAGGTTTGAGTGACGATATAGCAACCGTCACATCAGCTTCAACACAGTACGGTGACAGTTCACCGCTGTCACTTTCACAGCCGCTGGGTATGTCTATAGACACTACTGTGCCATGAGCTTCATTTATCGCAGTAAAGATGCTTTGAGTGTAAGCATCCTCGCAATAGCGGTAACCTATACCAAAAACTGCATCGACTATTACATCCGCTTTGCCGAGAATCTTTTTACTCATATTCCCATCCCAAAGATACTCGTCAACCAACTTTATATCGTGCATTTTTTCACGCATTGTAATCGCATCTTCAGCCGTAGGTGTGCCATATGCAAGTATAACAGAGGTATTATACCCCGCTTGAGCCAACTTGCGTGCAACAACAAATCCGTCACCGCCGTTTTTGCCCTTGCCGCAAACTACACACACATTTTTCTTATCTTCACATTGTGCAAGATACTTTACAATTGCTCTTGCGCAGGCGGCTCCTGCATTCTCCATCAATCGGGTAAACGTTATCCCCTCGTTGACCTGCGCCTGCTCGACTTTATACATCTGTGCACCCGTAAGAACTCTCATATCTGTTCCTCCAAAAACCGCAGCGGCAACGCAATTATGCGAAGCCGCCGCAAACATTCTTTAATTTGCTGCCAAAACAACCGATTCATCCTGTGTATAAACATATACAGAACTCAACGGATTTGTTGCGTGTTCAACAATTGCAGAGGCAATTTTATCCTCTACATTGCGTCTTATATTATTCCTAAGGTCTCGCGCACCGCGCAAACCGTTCTGGGACATTTTTGCAATAAGCTTCGGTACACTTTCATCATATGTGAAAGCAATGCCCTTATCACGCAAAGGCTCAACAAGCTCATCAAGCATGAGAACAGAAATGCTTTCAAGATTCTCAAGGCTTAAATCATTAAATACAACTATCTCATCAATTCTGCCGATAAACTCGGGACGCAAAAATTCACGCAGTGCCTTCATTGCCTTTTCTCTGTTGGCATCGCCCTGGTTCTTTGCAAATCCGAGAACTCCCTCTTTACGCTCACTGCCTGCGTTCGAAGTCATGATGATAATAGTATTTTCAAAGCTCGCTGTTCTTCCGTGAGCATCGGTTATCTTGCCCTCGTCAAGAATCTGCAAGAGAATGTTCATAACATCCGGATGTGCCTTCTCAATCTCATCGAAAAGTATAACGGAATACGGCTTTCTGCGTACCTTTTCGGTAAGCTGACCCGCCTCGTCATAACCGACATATCCAGGAGGTGAACCGATTATCCTTGATACGGAGTGTTTTTCCATAAACTCAGACATATCAAGACGTATAAGCGTTTCGGGAGTGTTGAAAAGTTCCTGTGAAAGTAGTTTTACAAGCTCCGTTTTACCAACGCCCGTAGGTCCGACAAATATAAACGACGACGGTCTGCGACGCGGATTTATCTGCACACGGCTTCTCTTTATAGCCGCACACACAAGCTCAACAGCCTCATCCTGACCGATAAGCTTTGCTTTGAGATGCTCCTCCATATCAGCAAGACGTGTAAGGTCGCTCTCCATTATCTTCTGAGACGGAATACCTGTCCACAGCTGGATAACACGTGCCAAATCCTCTTCGGTAACGGCATTATCCGCTGCCAGCACACGAAGCTCCTCAATAGACTTTTCGCTTGCCGCTATTTCAGACTTAATCTTAAACAAGCCCTCATAATCTGTGTTTTCGGTATTGTCCATCATCTCCTGCTGCTGAGCACTCAACTCCTCAAGCTTATCTTCAGCAAGCTCCAAATCGCTTATACTCTTGTTGCGAAGGTTGGCGCACGTACAAGCTTCATCAAGCAAATCGATTGCTTTATCGGGCAGGAAACGGTCATTTATATAACGCTCGGAAAGCAACACCGCACGGTGGACAAGTGAATCACTTATAACCACACGGTGAAAGTTCTCATAATAATCTTTGATGCCCACAAGCATCTGATAAGTTTCCTCAATCGACGGCTCCTCAACCTTTATAGGCTGAAGACGGCGTTCAAGTGCGGCATCCTTTTCGATATATTTTCTGTACTCGGTAAATGTTGTTGCTCCGATTATCTGTATCTCACCGCGTGAAAGTGCGGGTTTCAGGATATTCGCCGCATTCATCGAGCCCTCTGCATCGCCTGTTCCGACAAGATTGTGAACCTCATCGATAAACAGAATTATATTGCCCTCTTGCTTGACTTCGTCAACAAGGCCCTTGATTCTGCTCTCAAACTGTCCTCTGAACTGGGTACCTGCAACAAGTGCGGTAAGGTCAAGCAGATGTATCTCTTTATTGGCAAGCTTTGCAGGAACATCTCCGTTGGCTATGCGAAGAGCCAAGCCCTCAGCTATAGCTGTTTTACCGACACCCGGCTCACCTATAAGACAAGGGTTATTTTTTGAACGGCGGCAAAGTATCTGAACAGTTCGGTAAATCTCATTATCACGTCCGATAATTCTGTCTATCCCACCGTCACGGGCTTTCGCTGTAAGGTCAGTGCAATAAAGCGAAAGGAACTTGCGGCCACGCTTTTTATTCTTTTTATCTTTCTTCTTTCTGTCGACACTGTCGGAGCCCTCTATAATGGGAATGCGACCGGGGGTGCCTGCATTGGGTGCACTGTCGGAAGATTCATCATCGTACTCATCGGTTTCCTCGTCGACTTCACCCATCTGATTCATAAACGGAAGAGTTCCTGCTCCTCCCGGCATAAAGCCCGTTGCGTCCTCACCGAAAAGTTCATCAAACTGTTCGCTGACACTGTCAACCTCATCCTCTGAAATACCCATGCTCTGCATTATCTGCTTTATGGGTCCGATGTTCATATCCAATGCACATTTCATGCAAAGACCTTCATTGACAGTCTTATCACCGTCAAGCTTAGTTATAAAAAACATCGCAGGCCTTTTGCCGCACTTTGAACATATCATTTTCTTCATTTAAAAAATCTCCGAAATTAATTTTCTTTGTCTGTTTTTCTCTCTTTAAACTGCTTGAATGTTGCAGGCAGATAGCTCAAAAGTGCTACCGTTGTAAGAATTGCAGTAATAACAACCAAAACCATCATAACAATTTCGTTGAGCTGGAACCACTCTCTGAAAACTCCGATTTCGGGGCCAAAAGCTATAACTATAAGCATTACTGCGTAGAACACAAATGTTGCTACCTTACCGTAGATTTCAGCAGCACTCGGACGAAGTCCCATTGCTATCATTATACCGCCGCCGATAACCATAACTGCTTCTTTAGCCAAGAAGTAAAGGAAAACCCAGCTGAAAGCACGCATTACAGAGCTTTGGCAGGTATTGAATTCAATAAACAGCATTACTGCAATCGTTATCTGTGTAAGCTTATCGGCAACAGGGTCAAGAACCTTGCCAAGATCGCTTATCTGATTGAATTTGCGAGCTATTTTACCGTCAAGGAAATCACTAAGTCCTGAAAGGAAAAGCATAAATACTGCCCAGCCAACCTGGTCGTTATAATACAAAACCGCAAAAATCGGTATGAGTATTATTCTGATAACTGAAAGCAGGTTGGGAACCGTAAGACATCCCTTAAACAAATCTTTAAACATAATACATATCCTCCTCAAACTAACCTAACTGAGATAAAACATCAGTTGAAACAATCATATTTATAATTTTCGAGCTGTTTACAGCTTCGATAAATTCCGTATTTGAAACAACCGCTGCACTCGCATGGAGCAACAGTGCCGCAGTCACCACAAAGAACACGCCCTTTACGGCTCCCACAATTCCGCCAAGACCTCTGTTGAAAGTCTTGAGAACAGGCAAATCAAAGAATTTGCTGATTATGTATACAACAATTTGTAAAACAACATATGCTATCAGGAAAACCGCCACAAAAGAGAGCACCCTGAGCAATGAAACCGCTACCGGTTGAGCTATCTTTTCAGTGATTTCCGCCGCAATGTTTGCTGCACCTAAATCAAAATTGCCCGCCTGCGTTGCTATAGTCGGAACGTCAATTCCCATTTTTGCCGCCATATCGACAAGTGTCTGAGGAATTAATGAAACCGCAACTTGGACATTAGCAACGGTAGTCTGTGCAGAACTTATATCCGGAAGCTGTGCGGCTATAGCTGTTTCTATCGACGCTTTGAAAAAGCTGTCATAAACAGCCTGTGCAACAGGGGCACTCAAGACGGTTGCCAAAACCGCCGCAACCACTGCTGCTACCATACTCAAGATTGAACGCACAAAGCCGTTTTTTATGCCAATACCAATAAACAGCATCAAAAGAGCTAACAAAATCAAATCAATAACAGCTACCATTTGCTCCCCCTTTGCAACATCAAAAATTTTATTAATTATATCATAGCCAATGTTTAGTCGCAAACATTTTATATTAACCAATTATGAATTTTTCGTAATACTTGATGAATTGAGAATGTAAACATCGTTATCTATGCAGACAATACGCTTTCCGTTTTTGCCCGTCTCAAACGTCTTGGCTTCCTCTCCGCCGCTTCTCAAAAGCACCGCACGATTTTCAAAAAGAACTGCAACATACTTATCCGTGCATGAAATTGCATATATCTTCTCGTTATATGCCTTTTCAAAAACTGTTTTAGATCTCTTGTTAAATAAAACAACTCGCTGATTGTCTTCGTTTCCGTATTCAGAAAGAACTATCGCGCTCTTTCCGCTATCTGTAGAATCCTGATGAGCGATAGTGGCACTTTCATATTTATAATCGTCAACACGCTCTGTTTTTCTCTTTATTGTTGTTTTCATATCTGTACTGTACGCTATAACTCTGCTCGATGACGGGTACAACACGTCAAACAAAACCGTGTTGTCATATGTAAACTCAGAAACCGGCTTTTCCTCATCAAACTTTACAATCATAAGTTTTGAATACGGTTGTGCGTTCTGAGAGCCAACCAATATCACCGCCGCACCCTTTCCGTTAGGGGAAATCGCTATATCGAAAACCTTTTCTTTTGTTCCGTTCCATGCGAACACCTTTTTAAGATTTTCGTTATAAACTCTCAGTTCGCTCTGTGCAGAATCTGACTTCAACGAAAACGCAACGCTGCCGTCCTTACCCATGACAGCGGTATATATCTCCGCATCAGTACTGCCCTCACCCAACACTTTGCTGGAGTTAAGAACTGTGAACTTACCTGTGGTTTTATCATAAATCAACGCTCTGCCGCCGTAAACCGACATTTCAGGGTCAGAGTAGCCGTGCTGAAAACGTACAACTTCTTTTGCCGAAGAATTCAGAACAGTAAAAGCTTCCCTTGTAAGAATTGCTATATTTGAATTGAACGGCTCAAACTGTATAACATCCGAAGAGTTTATTGAATACGGATATCCCGCACCGGTTCCCGTTCCGGAAACAAACTGACGTGCGGAATCCTCTACATCGAGAAATCCCATTCCGCCAAATGCCCGAGCCGCAAAAAATGCAACTATACATATCGCAAGCACTACCGCCACTATTTTAAGAATCAGCTCTAAAAGACGGTTGTTTTTCTTTGTTTTGCTTGCCTTTGCGTTTGTATTCGCCGTTTTGGCTGCATTATTATTTACAGGTTTATTCGCACTCTTTTTCACGTTTTTATGTATCGGTTTTCTTGTCGCTTTTTTCTTGGCATCAGCCTTACCTTGAGGCGCTTTTTTACTGTTGTTTGGTTTGTTATTCTGCCTGTTCATCTTGCACCTCCGCATTTAAAGGATAATTTACCCGATTTAAATAAAGCCCGTGTGGCGGAGCCGTAACTCCTGCTTCAAAACGGTTTTTCGATTCTATTATGGCAGGAATCGTTCCTGCGGCAATCTTCCCACGTGAAATGTCTATGAGCGTGCCTGTCATTATACGCACCATGTTATACAAAAATCCGTCCGCCTCAAAAAAGAAAAACAGTTCGTCTCCGTGCCGCTCAACACGTGAATTTTTGACAGTTCTGATATTATCTTTCGTACTGCTTCCTGCCGCACAAAACGCCGAAAAATCATGGGTGCCTATAAAATCTTTCGCCTGCTCGTTCAAAAACTTCTCATCGAGGGAATATTTATAGTCAAAATAATATTTTTCACAAAACGGATTTCTAAACTTCCCGTTCCAAATCTTATACACATATTCTTTACTTGTGCAATCATAGCGTGCGTGAAAATCGAACGGCACTTCCTCACACCCGTAAACCGCTATGTCCTGCGGTAATACCGCATTGAGCGCACTAATCCACTTCTCACACGGCATTAAAGACTCCGTTCGCATATTACAGCAATACATATTAGCATGTACACCCGAATCCGTCCGTGAACAGCCAACCACATTATCCCTTGAACCGCTGATTCTCTGTACAGCATCCTGAAACGTCTGCTGAACAGAACGTGCATTTTCCTGAACTTGCCAGCCATGATAGGCTGTACCGTCAAAACGCAGAGTAAAAAGCAAGTTCTTCAAGCGGTTCAACTCCTTTCAAAAATCAGATGATTGCGTTAAAAAAGTGGTTGAGCAAAACAACGGCTACAACAAACAAAATGCATATCGCAAGAGCAACAAAATCTCTTGCAGCAAGTTTCATCTTTTTCATACGGGTTCTGCCTTCGCCACCCGTATAGCAACGGCACTCCATTGCAAAAGCCAATTCGTACGCTCTGCGGAATGCTGAAACAAAAAGCGGAATGAGAATCGGTATAAGTGCCTTTGCACGCTTTATAAGGCCACCGCTTTCAAGGTCAGCACCTCTCGCTTTCTGTGCGTTCATTATACGCTCTATCTCTTCAATCAAGACGGGAATAAATCTTAACGCCAAAGTCATTATCATAGCTAGCGTATGCACCTGAATCTTAAACACTTTCAAGGGAGAAAGCAGTCGCTCAAGAGCATCGGTAAGCATTGTAGGTGTCGTTGTATAAGTCAAAAGTGAACTTACAACGACCAACATAATAATTCTTATTGCAGTAAACAAGGCCGTATATACGCCTTTATCCGTTATTGTTACCCGCCAGAAAGACAGCAGAACTTCTCCGTCCTTGTTATAAAACACATTAAGTACCGCTGTAAAAAGCAGAATTATCGCAAGCGGTTTTATGCTCTTTAAAATCATCTTTGCAGGAACTTTTGAGAGCAAGACCACTGCAGCTACAAGCACAAGACCCAAGCCCAGAGAAAAGAAGTTCTTGCAAACAAAAAATGAAACTATCAGACCGAGAGTGAGAACAAGCTTCATTCGTGCATCAAGTCTGTGAATAACGGAGTCTCCCGGATAGTACTGACCTATGGTTATATCACTTATCACAGCCGTTCCCTCCCCTCAAGAAAACGCAACATCTCATTTGCGCCCTGCTCGACGGTAAAAACCGAATCCGATACATCAAAGCCTTTTAAACGAAGGGCTGAAAAAATCTGTGTTATCTGCGGAACGCTGAGTCCCATATCAGACAGCTCCTGTGCTCGGGAATAAACCTCAGCTACAGTACCGAACATAGCTACTTGTGAATGATTGAGAACAAGCACCCTGTCAGCTATGCGTGCAATATCCTCCATGCTGTGAGATACCATCATAACCGTACTGCCCGTTTTATCACGGTATTCCTTAACAAGGTCAAGTATCTTTGCCCTGCCTCGAGGGTCAAGACCCGCCGTAGGTTCGTCCAGAATCAAAACTTCGGGTTCCATAGCCATAACACCCGCTATGGCTACACGGCGTTTTTCACCGCCTGAAAGGTCAAACGGCGATTTTTCAAGGTGTTCCTCACGCAAGCCTACAAAGTCAGCCGCACGACGCACACGTCTGTCTATCTCATCACTGTCAAGTCCCATATTCTTCGGGCCGAAAGATATATCTTTATAAACGGTTTCCTCAAAGAGCTGATACTCCGGATACTGAAAACACAGACCCACTTTGAATCTTGCCGCTCTGATTGACGCCTTGCTTTCCCATATATCTTTACCCTCAAGGAATACCTTTCCCTCATCAGGCTTTAAAAGGCCGTTGAAATGCTGTAAAAGGGTACTCTTTCCCGAACCTGTATGGCCGATTATACCTACAAGTTCGCCTTTTTTTACTTCTATATTTATACCTTTAATTGCCGCAATCTCGCCCGACATACCGTTTGTGTAATAGTGGGTGAGATTTTCAGTTTTTAAAACTGTCATCCTCTCACCTCCATGATTTTTGAAAGTGCCTCTACACATTCATTAACATTCAACACGTCGCCGGGCAGGTCTACACCCTTTTCACGCAAAATATGGCAAAGCTCAGCAGCCTGCGGAACTTCCAGTCCGCAAGCTTTAACCGTCTGTGTCTGAGAAAACACCTCTTTGGGTGTTCCGTCAAGCAGAATCTTTCCCGAGTCCATAACAACCACTCTGTCCGCCTTTACAGCCTCATCCATAAAGTGCGTTACAAAAACAACCGTTATGCCCATTTCACGATTTAAGCGTCTGACTGTTTCGAGCACCTCTGCACGGCCACGGGGGTCAAGCATGGCAGTAGGCTCATCGAGCACAATACAACCCGTTTGCATTGCAATTATACCCGCAATCGCTACACGCTGTTTCTGGCCGCCCGAAAGCTTGTGAGGTTCACGCAGTCTGTACTCATACATACCTACGGCCTTCAGCGCATCGTCAACTCGCCTGCGAATCTCATCAGGCTCTACACCGAGATTTTCAGGTCCGAATGCAACATCGTCCTCAACTATCGTTGCAACAATCTGATTGTCAGGATTCTGAAACACCATGCCGACACGGCGGCGGATATCATAAAGCTTGTCCTCATCTTTAGTATCAATACCGTCGACGAGAACCGTACCCTCATCAGGGACAAGTATCGCATTTGTAAGCTTTGCAAGCGTGCTCTTTCCCGAACCGTTATGGCCGAGAATTGCGACAAACTCTCCCTTTTTTATACAAAGGCTGACATCACAAAGCGCGGGTGAAGGTGACTGCACATCATCTTCATCCGGCTCGTAGATATAGCTTACATTTTTCAATTCTATTATGTTATCACTCATTTTGAACTTCTCCAAACAGCACTCGCTCCACACGGCAGCACCATGCCCGTTTCAGTAACAGGTAAGCCTATTTCATCCGACGATACTTCTCCGCCGAACTTCGGCACTATTACAGACCCGAGTATATACTCCATAACAGACGGTGAAAGTCCTGTTGTGTATGAATTTATAAGTACCATAACCGGATTATCCGACAAAACTTCGGAGCAGAGAGCAACGAAATTATAAACCTCATCCTCAAGCTTCCAGACTTCACCGCCCGGTCCTCTGCCGTATGACGGCGGGTCCATGATAATAATATCATATTTGTTGCCGCGACGAATCTCACGGTTAATAAATTTTACACAGTCGTCAACTAACCACCGCACAGGTCTGTCCGCCAATCCGCTGACTGCAGCATTCTCCTTTGCCCAGGCAACCATTCCTTTTGACGCATCGACATGGGTAACATGTGCACCTGCCTTGAGTGCCGAAATTGTAGCTCCGCCCGTATAGGCAAAAAGATTCAAAACCTTAATCGGTATGTCTGCATTCTTTATAACCTGTGCAGTCATATCCCAATTGACAGCCTGCTCAGGAAATATACCCGTATGCTTGAAGCCCATGGGTTTTACCATGAACGCAAGCTCGTCATATGAAAGCTTCCACGCATCGGGCAGTTTCCTGCGAATGTCCCAACTGCCGCCGCCTGTTGCAGAGCGCATATAAACCGCATGTGCCTTTTTCCACAGCGGATGTTTCTTCTCTGTCTTCCATATAACCTGCGGGTCAGGTCGAATTAAAATAACCTCACCCCAACGCTCAAGACGCTGACCGTCAGAACAGTCAAGCAGTTCATAATCTTTCCACCTATCGGCAACGCGCATAAACTTCCTCCGAATTTATATAAGTCTCTCTCTTACAACCTCGGCTATCTCTTCGCCGAGCTTCTCTATAAGCTTTTTATCCTTACCCTCGAGCATAACCCGTACAAGCGGCTCGGTGCCCGAAACTCTGACAAGTACACGCCCGTCATCACCAAGCTCCCTCTCAGCCGCCGCAATAGCTTTCTTTATCTCCTCATCTGCTGCGTAACGCACTTTGCCGATGTTTGAGACCTTAACATTTATAAGCACCTGAGGATAAACCTCCATGCACTTTGCAAGCTCCGACAACGTCTTGCCCGTACGCTTCATTGTCTGAAGCAACTGAGCGGCTGTAAGCTCACCGTCGCCCGTAGTTGAGTGATGGCGGAAAATAACGTGGCCCGACTGCTCACCGCCTATCGCAAAGCCCTTTTCAACCATTCGTTCAAGAACATATCGGTCACCGACTTTGGTGATTTCACACTTGATACCGTTATCCTCGCAGAAACGGTGAAAGCCCATATTACTCATAACCGTCACTACTGCAGTATCTAGGTCAAGCTCCCCGTGCTCTTTCATATCCTTGGCACATATAGCGATTATCTTATCGCCGTCAACAACCTCGCCGTTTTCATCGACGGCCAGCAATCTGTCAGCATCACCGTCAAATGCAAAACCTGCCATAAGCCCGTTTTCGGCAACGTATTTTCTTAAATTCTCAAGATGAGTAGAACCGCAGTTATCGTTTATATTGACACCGTCAGGCTCATTTGAAAGGACACTGCACTCCGCACCCATTCGTGCAAAAAACGCAGGTGCTGTAACACTCGCTGAACCGTTTGCACAGTCAAGTGCTATCTTCATGTTGTTAAATCTGTAATCAACAGTCGAACACAGGTGCTCAATATAATCAATTACCGGCTGTTGTGAGGTTGTTATTCGTCCAACCGCTCCCCCGATTTTAACGGGCGGAACAACCGTCTCATCAAGAATGATTTTTTCAATCTCTTCCTCAAGTTCATCGGGAAGCTTATATCCGTCAGACTTGAAAATTTTAATTCCGTTATATTCACACGGATTGTGCGATGCAGAAATCATTATGCCTGCATCATACTGATACTTTTGAACGAGGTATGCTACCGCAGGAGTCGGCACAACGCCGAGCAATAATACATCAGCTCCAACGGAACAAAGGCCTGCACTTATTGCGGATTCCAGCATGTCAGACGACGCTCTGGTATCCATTCCTATAAGCACTTTCGGGCGCTTGTGGGTGTCATCGGTAAGCACCATGGCAGTTGCTCTGCCTATTTTCATCGCAAGTTCACAAGTGAGTTCGCTGTTGGCAACACCCCTTGCACCGTCTGTTCCGAAAAGTCTTCCCATGACAAATACCTCCGTTTATTTATTAAATTATCAAAAATCACACATCGAAGCGCTGTTGACCCGGCATAGGAATACCCAAATGAGCATAGCCGGCAGGAGTAACCGTACGTCCGCGAGGCGTCCTTGCAAGGAAACCGACCTGCATAAGATACGGCTCATAGACATCCTCAATCGTTACCGCTTCTTCACCTATAGCCGCAGCTATCGTCTCAAGTCCGACGGGGCCTCCGTTATAGTTCTTTATCATTGTCTGAAGCAGAAGTCTGTCTACAGAATCCAAACCCAACTGGTCTATTTCCATTTTATCAAGAGCCAACGATGCGTTTTCACGGGTTATTATTCCGTTGCCCATAACCTGTGCAAAGTCTCTTGCACGCTTTAAAAGTCTGTTCGCAATTCGGGGCGTTCCGCGTGAACGGCGGGCTATCTCAAGAGCCCCTTGCGGGTCAATCTCAATACCAAGAATTCCTGCACTGCGGTTGACTATCTGAGCGAGCTCCTCATGCGTATAAAGCTCAAGACGCATGATAACACCAAATCGGTCTCTGAGCGGTGCACTGAGCTGACCTGCTCTTGTGGTTGCACCTACAAGGGTAAACCTCGGCAAATCAAGTCTTATAGAACGGGCCGAGGGACCTTTACCGATGATAATATCGATAGCTCTGTCCTCCATTGCAGGATACAAAACTTCCTCAACACTACGTGAAAGACGGTGAATCTCATCAACAAAAAGCACGTCATCGTCATTGAGGTTTGTCAGCAACGCCGCAAGGTCACCCGGCTTTTCAATAGCAGGGCCGGATGTTATACGGATATTAACGTCCATCTCGTTGGCGATTATGCATGAAAGCGTCGTCTTACCAAGACCGGGAGGGCCGTAAAGCAAAACGTGGTCAAGGCACTCGTTTCTGCGACGGGCCGCCTCTATATAGATAGAGAGATTTTCTTTAACCTTCTCCTGGCCGATATAGTCACCAAGCCTCTTCGGACGCAAAGAAAATTCAATATCATTGTCCTCCGGAGACATCTCCGGTGTCATTATGCGGTTTTCAAAATCCATATCCATAATATAGTTTCCCTTTCCCGCTGTTATATATTCTTCGCCATAAGGCGCAATGCCTGCTTAATCATTTCTTCGGAGCTCAAGGTCGGGTCAAGTCTGCCGACAGCCGACGCCGCTTCTGTCTTGCCGTAGCCGAGCATCATAAGAGCCGCTACTGCCTCTTCACCTGCATCTGATGATGCTGCAACGTTTATCGCTGCTATCTCATCACTGTTCTCCTGTGAAATATATGATTTAAGTTTGTCTTTTAATTCCAGAACCACTCGCTGTGCAATTTTAGCTCCGACTCCCTGTGCGGCGGTTATAGCCTTAACATCTCCCGAAGCTACACACACTGCAAGTCTGTTAGGAGTCAACTGCGACAGAATTGACAGTGCCGCTTTAGGTCCGACACCTGTTACATTTATAAGCAGTTTAAAGCAGTCGAGTTCGTCCGTGTCATAAAAGCCAAACATATCAAGTGCATCTTCACGGACATTGAGATATGTATAAAGAGTAACGGTATTGCCCAATCCGCCTATTTTATTCAGCGTATTGAGCGTTGCGTTGCAACGGAATGCTACACCGCTGCAATCAACAGCTACACTTGATGAATCCATATATACGGTTTTTCCTGTAATGCTGTAGAACATAAAATTTCTCCTACTTATTTATATTGGCTTAATTTACCCATAACCGAACCGCTGCAATGACAATGGCAAACAGCCATAGCAAGAGCATCCGCCGCATCGTCAGGCTTCGGGATTTTATCAAGGTTGAGAATTATCCTTGTCATCTCCTGGACCTGCTTCTTTTCCGCACGTCCGTATCCGACAACACTCTGCTTTACCTGGAGCGGTGTGTACTCAAATATCGGAATATTATGCTTTTGTGCCGCTAAAACCAGAACTCCTCTTGCCTGACTGACATCGATAACCGTTTTGGCGTTGTTATTGTAAAACACCTTTTCAATCGACAATGCTTCAGGGTTGTATTTTTCCATGAGTGCAGAAACATCGTCATATATACGCTCAAGACGAACATTAAACGGCATGCCTGCAGGCGTCGTAACAGCTCCGTAATGAAGCATTTTAAAATGGTTGTTTTTGTATTCCACAACTCCGCAACCGACAATCGCATAACCTGGGTCTATTCCGAGAACTATCATTTTTTACCCGTTTCCCTTTCTCTTATAACCATACGCGTCGGGGTTCCCTCAAGTCCGAAAACTTCTCTTATCTGATTGTCAATATAACGCTGATAACTGTAATGGAACAAATCCTTGCGATTGACAAAACAGACAAATGTCGGCGGACGGGTTGACGCCTGAGTCATATAGTATATCTTAAGTCTTCTGCCTCTGTCTGTAGGCGGCTGCACACGTGCTGTAGCATCTGCCAACAAATCGTTAAGCTTGCCCGTAGAAATACGCATGGCATTCTGTGTATCAACAAACTTGATGAGCTCAAAAAGTCTGTCAAGTCTGAGTCCCGTTTTAGCAGAGATAAAGATTATCGGAGCATAGGACATGAATGAAAAGTCATTCATGAGCTTTTTACGGTAGGAATCCATAGTCTTACCGTCTTTCTCAACGGCATCCCACTTATTAACAGCTATTATGCAGGCTTTACCCAAATCATGTGCG
>JAZUNO010000033.1:0-19199 GCA_045604185.1 Acutalibacteraceae bacterium
GAGGGTAAGTATGATAAAATAAAGCTATCCTCAATGCTTGATGCCGTTATAATACAGACTGATGGATTTGCTGTTTTCAAAGATAAAGAAAAACAGCGACTTATAAGAAAATTAGCTCAGACACGTGGTATTGTCATTTTAACAGACAGTGATTCGGCAGGCTTTAAAATTCGCTCGTTTATTGGTGGAAGCGTATCAAAAGAAAATGTTTACCACGCATATATACCTGATGTTTTCGGCAAAGAACGAAGAAAAGATACTCCTTCTAAAGAAGGTAAACTAGGCGTTGAGGGGTTAGGGACTGAAGTTTTGCTTGAAGCTCTGACACGAGCCGGCGTTATTTGTGAACATACACAGGCGTATTCACGTCAGGTTACGGTAGCGGATTTGTATGAGGCCGGTCTTACGGGAAAGCCGGAGAGTGCTAATTTGCGTAGAAGGTTTTTAAGAAGTCTTGCGTTGCCGGAGCGGCTTTCGACAAGTGCTTTGGTTGATATGATAAATGCTTTTATGACTTACGATGAATTTTTGCAGGAAGTAAAAAAGTTTCTTGATAGCGGAGATGATGACGGTGATTAGAATAGGTAACGGATACGATGTTCATAAACTTGTTGAAAATCGCAAACTTATTTTAGGCGGTGTAGAGATTCCACACGAGACGGGATTGCTCGGACATTCGGATGCTGACGTGTTACTTCACAGTATCAGCGATGCACTTTTGGGTGCTGCAGCAAAGAGAGACATCGGATGCCTTTTTCCTGATAACGATATAAAATATAAGGATGCGGACAGTCTGTTTTTGCTTTCTGAGGTAGTACGCGTAATCGCTGAGGATGGTTGGAATATTGTTAATATTGACTCGATAATTGTAGCCCAGGCACCTAAACTTAAACCGTACATCGATACCATGCGTGAAAACATCGCAAAGGCCTGTAATATAGAAGTTTCTTGTGTAAGCGTAAAAGCTACAACTGAGGAAGGCATGGGCTTCACAGGCTCAAAAGACGGCATGAGTGCTTATGCTGTTTGTTTGATTGAAAAACAAATAAGCGAAGTTTGATTTTAGTTATACTTTATGTTAATATAGAAACCGAAATGGGGTTTGCATATGAATTTTGTAGAAAAGCTTATGTCGTTATTGGATCAACTTAAGGTTATCCTTTCAGATTTTGCTATTACCGATCTGTTGGATATTTTCCTTGTTGCATTCATAATCTACAATGTTATCAAGTTAATACGTGAGACCAGAGCTATTCAGCTTGCAAAGGGACTTGCTCTTTTTGGAATAGCTTATTTAGTTATATATATTCTTGATATGCAGGCCAGTGAATATATTTTCAAACATATCTTTGCAGATGTAATTATAGTTTTGGTTATACTTTTCCAGCCAGAGATACGGCATGTGCTCGAAAGTGTAGGTAGAAGCAGTTTGTCCAAAATCAGCTTTTTTGGCTCTAAAGACGAGGATGAAGCTCGTAATGAACTGATAAAAGATTCTATTTATGCAGTGAGCAGAGCGTGTCAGGATATGAGTGCGTCTCACACGGGTTCGCTGATAGTGTTTGAAAAAGAGACACTGCTCGGAGATGTTATGAAGACCGGAACTCAACTTGATGCGGTTGTTTCCAGAGAGCTTGTAGGCAATATCTTTTTCCCGAATTCTCCATTGCATGACGGTGCTATTATTATTAAAGCCGGAAGAGTTGTCAGTGCAGGCTGCGTGTTGCCGTTGACTAAAAACGAGGAACTTGACAGTCAGCTTGGCACACGTCACAGAGCTGCTTTGGGAATGAGCGAGCAAAGTGATGCAATGATTGTGGTAACATCTGAGGAAACAGGTGTGATTTCTATTGCTTGTAAAGGTGAGCTGATAAGGGATATATCCGATGCGGATATGCGAGAAAGATTAGTCCGCTATCTCTGTACAGAAAGAACGGATGTTGTAAAGGAAGCACAGAGCAAAATACGCAAGTTGTTTGGAGGTTTTAAGAAATGAAGAAAAGAAAAATAAACCTTCAACATCTTATATATGACAACCGGGTAGTTCTTGCGTTTTCTATTGTTGCAGCGATAATTATCTGGATGGTAGTTGCTATTCAGTTTAGTCCTGAGGATGATAGGGTAGTCAAAGACGTACCTGTTAAAATTGAAATTTCAAACAATGTTTCTAATCTTGGTCTTCAGATGTTTGGAAACACTGAATTTTATGTAGATGTTACGGTACACGGTAAAAGATATGAAGTAGCCGAAAGTGTGCTTACAAAGGAAGATTTTATAGTTACGGCAAAAACTAATTATGTTGATTCTCCGGGAAGCCAGACTCTGAAATTAGAGGTTAACCCAAAGGAACCGGAGGAAGCAACTTATGAAATAACTTCTATTTCTGACAGCGCAATAAATGTTTACTTTGATTATTACAAGGAAGGCGAATATACGCTGGAGTCCGATTTGGTGTTTGAAGGGGATACCTTTGTGCCGGAAGGATACATTACGGAGACTCCCGTGCTGTCAGCAAACACTGTGAAGCTTTCGGGCCCCACTACGGAAATGGATAAAATAAGCCGTGTGGTTGCCCGTGTAAATCTTGAGGATATTCTCACTAAAACAACTGCACTTGAGGCGGAGATTGTTCCATTGAGCGAGTTTGGGGGAAGGTTGCAGTATATTACTGTTGATGACGGTTCACCTGATATAACAATGACCTTACCTGTTTATAAAAAAGTGACAATGGAGACGACAGTCACGTTCAGAAATGTACCGTCTTCATATAACGGGAAGTTGCCGAGTTTTACATGTGTCCCTGCAAAACTTAATTTTGCCATGGATGAAACTGCACTTTCAGCTATAACTGCTTTGTCAATTGCGGACATTGATTTTTATATGCTTGATGCAGGAATTAATACAATTGAAGTTGATTTATCCACTTTGAACGGAGTAAAGATTCTGGAAACAACCAACACAGCTACTGTTACGGTGGATATTAAAAACGTGGCATCAGATGTCCGAAGTATCAGCACTGATAATATTTCGTTTATTAATGTGCCTGCAGGATACAGGGCGGTAGCGATGCAAACGGATATACAAAACGTTAAAGTGATTGGACCGGGTGCGGCCCTGCAGAAAGTGACATCTGCCCAGCTTTTTGCAGAAGTAGACCTTAGCAAGGCTGATGTTACAAAAACAACAGGCGAAGCACTTGCACGTGCATATGTGCAGGGAAGTGATAGCTGTTGGGTTTATAACAGATATCCTGTGAGCTACAGACTTGAAAAAATATCATAAAAAATGAGCAATCGACAATACTGTCGGTTGCTCATTTAATAAGAACAGCCGAAAGAATCAATCTTTCGGCTGTTTTGCTTATGCTCTTTTTTGAAGCTCTCTTTCAAGCCAGATAGAACCGATGTCTACTGCGCTATAGAGACCTCTGCGTTCAGCTTTTTTCAAAATTCTGTCTCTGGGACGAAGGCTTTCGTCTGTGCTGACAAGCTGAACAAGAACTTTGTCGGAAAGTTCAACACCGTTTATTTCTTTAGTAGATGTAACTTGCATCATTATGACACAAGGTTCATCCATATAGCCATAGTACAGCGTGTTGTCTTTTCTGACTAAGGGTTTTCCCTTATACATAAGAAGGGGATTCTTATCTGCCATCGCTGTTCACTCCAATCTGATTTTAATTGTTTTTGTGCTTAAACTCCGAGATAATCCTCAACCATGCTCTGCAACAGTTCGTCTCGGTCTAACTTGCGAACAAGGCTACGAGCGTTGTTGTGGGTGGTGATGTATGTCGGGTCTTCAGAAAGAATGTAGCCAACAATTTGGCTGACAGAATTATACCCTTTTTCATTCAGTGCATTGTATACGTCAAGAAGAATTTTTTTCATCTCTTCGTCATTTTCATTTTTTATTGAAAACTGAATGGTCTGGTCGGCCATGAGTACCACCTCCATATAGTCTATTATATACCAATTTTTGAAATAACACAATGCTTAAATTAAAATAAGTTAAACTCTGAGTGAAACACCTATTGCAGAGAGATTCTTAAGAATTTCATCAATCCAACCCTGAACTTCTTCCATCTCAAGGGTGCGCTCGTGAGAGGAGAACCAGAATCTGATTGTGATGCTCTTTACGCCAAGCTTTTCATAAGTGTCGATAAGCTTAACGCTTTCGAGTTCTGCAATATTCATTGATGTCCATGTTTCTTCCATTTGAGCAAAGGTAATGTCGGGCTTGATAACGAGCGAGAGGTCATAATAGGTAGCTTGTTTTGCTGACGGCTCACTAAAGTCTATGTTGAGAGCTGTAGCATCACTGAATTTGTCAAGATCCATCTCGATACAAACTGCAGCACCGCTTTTATCAAGTTTTGAAAGATTGTTAGGATGAAGCGCGCAAATGCAACCGATTTCTTTATCGTTTGCGATTATAGAAGCGGTATTTTTAGGATGTTGCCATGCGTGCAAAGGAGCAATCTTTTGGAAATTAGGTGAAAAGTGTTTTATCTGCTCAAATATGCAGTTGACAATTTCAACGGCTTTATAATAGAGATTGCGTTCACTGTTGGTTTTGGAGAAGAGTACAACACCGAGATGACGCTGTTCGTCACAAGTGCCATCAGCCTTTGTGCCGTTGATGACTCTGCCTATTTCAAACACACCGAAATCTTCAGCAAAATCTCTGTTTTCGTATGTGACGGTAAGCAGGGTAGGTAACATCGAGTTTCTCAGAACACCGTTGTCAGAGCTTTCGATATTGAGAATTTTTACATTATCCTCAACTTCAATTCCGAGTTTCTTATACTTCTTTTTGTCGCACCAAATGTACGAATGAACTTCGTGCATTGAATATTTCTTAACAAGAAGATCTTTGATTTCGTCACTTTCAAGTCTTGCGGAAGAGTTCTGCACAGGCTTCAACGGACTGCGGGTTGTAGCTATTTCGAAGTTGTCATAACCGTAAATTCTTGTTATTTCTTCGATTATATCAGCCTTTATAGTAACATCCTTTGTGGCTCTCCAAGAGGGAACTGTTACAGTAAATATACCGTCATTTATTTCCACTCCAAAGCCGAGGAGCTTGAGCGTTGTGGAAATTCTTTCATCACTGATATATATTCCTGTGTAGCGGTCAACGTACGCCTTGTCAAAGGAAAGAGTGATCTGCGGATACTTGTTTACATACTCGTCGGTAAGCTGTGAGTCGATAACAGCACCCTTGTCAATATCTTTTACAAGCTTTACAAAACGCTTAACAGCAAGAAGTGTAAGCTCGGGGTCAATCATTTTTTCGTATCTTGCACTTGCGTCAGTGCGCAAACCGAGACGGGAAGAAGATTTACGTACACATACACCGTCGAAGTTTGCAGACTCAAGAACAACACTTGATGTGTCGCCAACGATTTCGGAGTCAAGACCGCCCATGATACCTGCGATAGCAACAGGCTCCTCGTTGTTATAAATAAGAAGAGTGTCCTTATCTGCTTTTCTTGTTGTGCCGTCAAGAGTTGTGAAATCGATTTCCTCGGCGGGCATACCGATTTTTATATGGTCAATCTTTTTGGCATCAAAAGCATGAGTGGGCTGTCCGATTTCCAACATGATATAGTTTGTAAGGTCGGCGAGTAAGTTTATCGGGCGCATACCGCAGTAGAACAGTCTTATTCTGATAGTCATAGGACTTACATGCTCAGTGATATTAGCCATTCTCAGGCAGGAGTAACGGTAGACGTGTTCTGTATCATTAACGGTTACGGGTATTTTTTCGGTAGAATTGCTTTCGAGAGAAGCAAGGTCGAGTGGTTTTAACTCTCTGCCTGTAAGTGCAGCAAATTCACGGGCGATTCCGTAGTGACCCCAAAGGTCAGGGCGGTTTGTCAGTGATTTGTTATCAACCTCGAAAACTATATCGTCAATCGGGAATATTTCCTTAATGTCAGTGCCGTTGACAAGATTGGAATCAAGCTCCATAATTCCTGCGTGGTCGTCGCTGATGCCGAGCTCTTTTTCAGAACAGCACATACCTTCGGACTCATATCCGGCAACGGTAGCTTTGCCGATTTCGCCTGCAACAACACGACCGCCGGCACAAGCAAAAGCGACTTTCTGACCGATGGCAACATTAGGTGCACCACATACGCAATTGACAATTTTATCACCAATATCAACAGTGAGAAGATGAAGCTTCTTTGAGTTGGGGTGGTTTTCTAGGGTCTTTATCTCGCCGACAACAACCTTTTGAACATCTTTGCCCATGTAATAGATATCTTCAACTTCGGCGGTGGCAAGGGTGAATTTGCCAATAAGCTGTTTTATATCGCAACCGTCAAGGTTAACATAATCTTTAATCCAATTAATAGAAACAAGCATGATTTAAGCCTCCTTTTTATCTTTTGCAACAGTAAAGGATGAGTTTGTAAACTGAGAAAGAGCTTTAAGATTGCAGCTGTTGAAAACTCTTATATCCTTTATGCCGTATTTCATCATTGCAAGTCGTGTAAGGCCTAAACCAAAGGCAAAGCCTGAATACTTTTCGGGGTCAACTCCACCAGCTGTGAGCACATTAGGATGTATCATACCGCAGGGGCAAAGCTCAAGCCAACCGGAATCTTTGCAGGAAGCGCAGCCTTCGCCACCGCAGATAAGGCATTGTATATCAAGCTCAAAACCGGGTTCAACAAAGGGAAAGAATCCGGGGCGCAGACGTACTGTGACATCTTTTTGGAAAACTTCCGAGAGCATGGTTTTCATGAAGTAGATAAGGTTTGAAATAGAAATGTCCTTGTCTACCATCATGCCTTCCATCTGGAAGAATGTGTTCTCGTGACAAGCGTCTATCTTTTCATTTCTGAAGCAACGGCTGGGGAAAACAGCACGAAGCGGAAGACCTTTTTCGAGGTCGTCGGCATATTTGCGAAGAATTGTATTCTGAGCTGCAGATGTGTGTGTTTTAAGAAGCTGACCGTTGCTCAGGTAATAAGTATCCTGCATATCTCTTGCAGGATGATGCTTTGGAATATTAAGAGCCTCAAAACAGTTATAGTCATCAGTGACTTCCGAGTAATCTTCTATTGAGAAGCCCATGTTAAGGAAAATATCCTCAACTTCGCGCTGAACAAGGGTTATTGGACTGTATGAGCCTGCGTTTGTGTCGCAGGGGAAAGTTTCATCATATACCTCTGCACTGTCGATAAGGCGTTGTTCTTCGAGCTTTTTCAACTCTTCTAACTTTTGCTGAATAGAGGTTTCAATAAACTGTTTAACGGTGTTTATTTGCTGACCTGCTTCTTTTTTCTGTTCGTTAGGAATAGAACGAAGCTCGCTCATCAAATCTGCTACATGACCTTTTTTGCCCAAGAATTCAACTCTTATGCCTTCGAGATCCGATGTGAGTTTAATTTCGTTCATTTTCTCTTCAAATAGTTTTTTCAGGCTTTCGACTTTTTCGTTCATACCGTTTTCTTCCTTTCAAGTTTCTTTTTGGCAAAGAAGTAAAAAATAAAAAGACTCCTTCGCCCGTGAGGGACGAAGGAGTTCTCCGTGGTACCACCCTGCATTCACGCTTATAAAACGCCTCATATTTCCGCGCGATGGCGGAAAACACCGTTTAACGGAGGTGACCCGTCACAGCCTACAACAAAAGCTTCAACCGTGCCGCTCCGGAGTGAACTTCGGTATACTTTGTCACAAAACTCTTTCAGCCGGGGAGTTTTTCTCTGCGGTGTTAAAATATACTTACTCTCTCCATCATAGCGTTATAATAATTGTAAATATAATACCACACCGAAATTGGTTTTTCAAGTATATAATAAGTTTTTATTAACAATATTAGAGATTCTTATAAGCTGTTGATATTAAATCTGTTTAGAAAAACTAACAATCCCTATAGTTGACAAAAGAATTGCAAAATGATATAATCACAAAAAACACGATGAAGTGGAATAGTAAGCTTTTTCAACTTTTAGAGAGATGCCGGTTGGTGTAAGGTATCAGTTGAAACTGTTGAAAGTCGCCATGGAGTGGCTGTGATGAAACAGGTGTAGTAGTTGCAGACGGGAACTCCCGTAACAGAGTTGAGAGGTGTCGGCCTCTAAAGTGCATCCCAGCTTTGGGGTGAAGAAGAGTGGTACCGCGGAAGATTTATTAACTCTTTCGTCTCTTTATAAAAGGGACGGAAGAGTTTTGTTTTTTGCTTGGAGGTAGCTTATGTCAGTGGAGCGTATTAGAAAAATGACGGGATCACAAATAATAATCGAGACTTTGATTGAACAAGGCGTAACCGACGTTTTTGGTTATCCGGGCAGTCAGGTTCTGAATATTTATGATGAGTTGTATAAATCGCAAGACAGAATAAATCATGTTCTTACTGCTCACGAGCAGGGTGCAGCTCATGCTGCTGACGGTTACTCCAGGGTAACCGGTAAGGTAGGTGTTGTGATTGCTACATCAGGCCCGGGTGCAACAAACTTGGTTACAGGTATAGCGACAGCTATGCTTGATTCGATTCCAATGGTGGCGATTACCGGCAATGTATCGTCATCATTAATAGGTAAAGACAGTTTTCAGGAAATAAACATAACGGGTGTTACTATGCCCATTACAAAGCACAACTATTTTGTGACAGATGTTAATGAGTTGGCAGATACCATTCGTGAGGCATTCAAAATTGCAAAATCAGGCAGACCGGGTCCTGTTCTTATAGATGTTCCCAGTGATGTTCAAACAGCTATCGGAGATTTTGAGAGCGCCGATGTTGTTGAACCTTTTGCGCAGGATATTGCAAGCGACAGCGAAATAGATAAGGCGGTAGAGCTTATTAATGCATCGGAACGCCCGTATATCTATATCGGTGGCGGTGCTGCAGGTACCGGAATGACTAGGGAAATTATGGAGTTTGCTGAGAAAATTGACGGGTATATAGGTTGCTCATTTATGGGACTTTCAGCCTTTCCTAATTCTTATGAGCGTTTTTTGGGAATGCAGGGTATGCACGGCCAGTATGCATCATCTATGGCGAATAAAGAGGCGGATTTAATTATCGGCATCGGTGTCCGTTTTAGCGACCGTGCAACGGGAAATATCGACAAATATGCAAAAAAATCAAAAATAATACAGCTTGACGTAGATGTTGCAGAGATAAACAAAAATGTAAAAGTTGACGTGGGAATCGTAGGAGACCTTGTTTCTTCTTTCTCCAGAATTTCTCAACGGTGTAAAGCAGCTAAACATCCGCAATGGCAGACTTTGGTTGAGGCTTTTGTCGAGGACGGTAAAATGATTACCGCAACCATGGAGAAAAATGCCGGAGAAGCAATGACTCCAAAGAAGATTTTTGATGTTATAAATGAAGTTAAGGACAGGGATACAATTGTTGCTACAGATGTCGGTCAGCATCAGATGTGGACTGCCCAGCATATTGAGTTTGAACGCGTCCGCAGATTTGCATCAAGTGGCGGACTTGGTACCATGGGATACGGTATGGGTGCTGCAATAGGAGCAAATATAGCCGATGGCGACCGTGTTGTGCTGATTACCGGTGACGGAAGTTTTGGCATGAGCCTTAATGAACTTGCTACAGCCGTATCTTATAATGTACCTATGGTTATAGTGTTGATGAATAACGGTGCACTAGGAATGGTCAGGCAGTGGCAGACTCTTTTTTACGAAAAACGTTATTCTAACACTGTTTTGAACAGGAAAACGGATTTTGTGAAATTGGCAGAGGCTTTTGGTGCAAGGTCTGATAGAGCAACTACAATTGAGGACTTCAGAAGGATTTTCAAAACAGCCATGGAACACGACGGTCCTTATCTTATTGATACAGTTATTAATATTGATGAGGTTGTTATTCCGATGTTGCCACCCGGTGGCTCTATAGACGATATAATAGTGTCTAAAAAAATTGGAGGTAAGCAATGAAACGGTTTGTAATCGCCGTATATGTTGAGAATAAATACGGTGTTTTGGCGAGAGTTACAGGCATGTTCATGCGTAGAGGATTTAACATTGATTCGCTTACGGTTGGTGAAACGGATGACCCTAAGTTTTCAAGAATTACAATTACCTTAAATGGTGACGATTATGCCAGAGAACAGCTTATTAATCAGTTGAAAAAGTTGTATAACGTAAAGATAGTTAAACTGCTTGAAAACGAAGCTACTGTTGAACGTGAACTTATGCTTATAAAAGTTAATAACACTCCTGAAAACAAAGAAAAAATTACGGCGTCGGCAGAAGCGTATCACGCTACAATTATGGACTGCACTTCTGATGCTGTATGCGTTGAGGTTGTGGGCGAGCCTTCGAAAATAAATAACTTTATACGTCTTATGCAGCCGTTGGGTATTGTCGAGATGTGCCGAACAGGCGTTGTTGCATTAGAATTGGGAAACAGTATTATGGAAAAATAAAATTCAAGCCATGTCTGATGTGATGTGGCTTGTTTTTTGCAAAAAAGAATAATTGAAAGACGATAAAAAGAATATTTTAAAAATAAAGATAAAAAATTAAAGTATTTTGGAATATCACATTCCATTTTTTTGAGAAAACGTGTATAATATATTTTTGCCGGAGTAGCAATGCTGTTGCGCGGCGGAGAACGGAGAGTGAAAATGGGCTACAAGGTTAATCCTGCAAACTTAAGTGCGGTATTTGTTGTACCGTCGCAGATTGTTGATAAACATATAAGGCTGGCAAGTGGTCAACAGCTGAAAGTGCTGTTGTGGGTTTTACGTCACGCAAATGACGGAATAGATATGGATAAGCTATGCAAGGACCTTAAGTTTGAATATTCGGATGCCGTGGATTATTTGCAATACTGGGTTGAAACAGGAATCCTGCTGTCTGATGACAGTGTAGCGATTTCAACTCAGTCTTTAATAAGCGTTGAAAGCACAGCGAAGCAATCGGAGCCGTCCGCAGAAAAACCTGCAAAATCACTTCCTGAAATAACTCCGTCAAGACCTACCCCCGAAGAGATAGCAACAAGAGCCGAGGAGTCTCCCGATATAAAATTCCTTTTAAGAGAAACCCAAGTTATGCTTGGCCGTACGATAGGATATGACGGTCAGTGTACTCTGATAATGATGCATGATACCTATGGAATTCCCGTAGAAGTAATATTGATGATTATTGATTATTCGGTTTCTGTAGGCAAGGCTAATTTCCACTATATTTCATCTATCGGAAAGGATTGGGGAGAGCGGGAAATCGATACCATTGAAAAGGCCGATGAACAGATACGCAAACTTACAAAGGCAAATAAACTTTGGGCATCGTTTGCGGCAATGGCGGGTCTTTCTAATTCAAAACCTACTCAGACTCAGGCAAAGATGTTATCTGTATGGAACGGTGAATGGAACTTTTCCGTTGATATGATTTATCTCGCTTATGAAGAGATGACAAATAACTGCAGAAGATTAAGCTTTCCATATATGAATAAAGTGCTTGAATCATGGCATAACGACGGTATAAAGACGCTTAACGATGTTGAAGCGTATAAAAAAGGCAAGCGAAATTCTCAACCGACTCAAGCCAAAGAAAACAAGACTGTTAAGAATGCAAATTCTTCATACGATCTTGATGAATTTCAGCAAAAAGCTCTACATAAACCTCTTGTATATAACAAAAAAGGAAAGTAAAAGGGGATATTCAAATGAATTACAGCCGACGAATATATAATAAAGCTGCGGCGCGTCTTGAACGTCGCCGTGACGAAGCGGAGCGAGAGCAACGTCGCCATCGCGAAGAAGCTTATGCTAAAATACCCGAGCTTGTTTTTATAGATAGAGAAATAGCATCGGCAGGTGCAGAAGTTATTAAGGCTATAGGCCTGGGAGAAGATGCCCAGACTTTTATTGAAGAGCTTTCAAAGAAGAATCTTGCGGCACAAAAGAAAAGAAAAGATATGCTTGTTTTAGCGGGTTATCCCGAGAATTATCTAGATGCTGATTATTCATGCAAAAAGTGCAGAGATAGTGGATTTGTAAGCGGCGTGATGTGTGATTGCTATAAGAAGCTGTTAAAGGAAACAGCCTTGTCGGAGCTTAATGAGCTTTCCTTGGGCGACGATTCTGATTTTGAAAATTTCAGCTTAAACTATTATCCTGATACGGTTATTTGCGATACGGGAGTTAATTCTCGAAGCAAGATGAGCGAGATACTGAATTTCTGCAAAAGTTATGCAGACGATTTTGATACGGACTCTCCCAGCTTGCTCATGTGTGGAGCAACAGGATTAGGAAAAACGCATCTTTCTTTGGCTATTGCAAAGAAGGCAGTTGAAAAAGGGTACGATGTTGTATACGGTTCTGCTCAAAATCTTATGACAAGGCTTGAAAAGGAGCACTTTTCAAATCACCAAAATGAATATAGCGGAAGCGAACAAGCACTTTTGGAGTGCGATTTGCTTATAATAGACGATTTGGGTGCGGAGTTTTCCACTCAATTTACAGTTGCCGCTCTTTATAACATAATTAATACCCGTATGATGAGCAGATTACCGGTGATAATCAGTACAAATCTTTTACCGGATGAGCTTGAAAAGAAATATACCCAGAGAATAACTTCGAGAATTATAGGAAGCTATGTTTCGTTGTTCTTCTGTGGCAGAGATATAAGACAGTTAAAAAACACTTATTAGGAGAATTTCATGGATATAATACAGTCTTTGTGTACACAGTTTGGATTACAGCGTTGGCAGGTTGAGAACACTGTAAACCTCATAGATGAAGGAAATACTATACCTTTTATCGCTCGTTACCGTAAAGAGGCTCACGGAACGCTTGATGACCAGATACTCAGAGAACTTTCCGAGCGTCTGGAATATCTCAGAAACCTTGATAAGCGTAGGGAAGAGGTTGCAGCTTCTATTACTGCTCAAGAGAAGATGACTCCTGAGCTTGAGCAAGCACTTTCAAATGCAGCAACTTTGGCTGAAATCGAGGATATATACAGACCTTTCAGACCTAAGCGCAGAACAAGAGCGTCTATCGCTAAAGAGAAGGGCTTGGAACCTCTCGCTGATTTGATTTTTGCACAGAATCCGGATTCTCTGTCGCCGATTGAGCTTGCTCATGAGTATGTAAATGCCGAAAACGGTGTTGAGACTGCAGAAGATGCTGTTGCAGGAGCAATGGACATTATTGCGGAAAACATATCTGATGATGCGGATATCAGACGAAGACTGCGTTCTTTATTCACAATTTCAGGTACAGTTCAGTCACGTGCAGCAGACAGTGAAGCTGAAAGTGTTTACACTATGTACTATGAATACGAAGAACCTGTAAATAAGATTGTAGGTCACAGAATTCTTGCTGTTGACAGAGGGGAAAAAGAGGGATTCCTCAAGGTAGGAATAAGTGTTGATCCCGTAAAGGCCCATGATCTTATAAACAAGCGTATTTTGCTTAATAACGGTTCGAAGTGTACGGACACTGTTCGAGACGCAGGAGCAGATGCGTATGACCGTCTTATTTTTCCGTCAGTAGAGCGTGAAATAAGAAACGCACTTACAGAAACAGCAGTTGCCGCAGCACTTAAGGTTTTCTATCTCAATTTACGTGAAGTGTTACTTCAGCCACCGGTAAAGGGAAAAAGAGCACTCGGTCTTGACCCGGGTTACCGTACCGGATGTAAGGTTGCAGTAGTAGATGAGACGGGAAAGGTTCTTGATACGGGTGTTATATATGTTACACATTCGGAAGAACAGAAGACAAAGGCTAAAGAAATTGTAAAACATCTTATAGCAAAACATAATATTGAAATAATTGCTATCGGTAACGGTACAGCCTCAAAAGAGACAGAGATGTTTACGGCAGATCTTATAAAAGATATACCGCAAAATGTTTCTTATATGGTTGTAAATGAGGCAGGTGCATCGGTGTATTCTGCATCAAAGTTAGCTGCAGAGGAGTTTCCACAGTTTGATGTTTCACTCAGAAGTGCTGTTTCAATTGCAAGAAGACTGCAGGATCCGCTTGCAGAGCTTGTAAAGATAGATCCGAAATCTATCGGTGTAGGCCAATATCAACACGATATGCCTAAAAAAGAGCTTGGAGAGACTCTTGACGGTGCGGTTGAATACTGTGTTAACTCAGTAGGAGTTGATATAAACACTGCGTCTCCGTCGCTTCTTTCGCGTGTGGCGGGTATAAACTCAAGTGTTGCAAAAAATATTGTGGTTTACAGAGAAGAAAACGGTGCGTTTTCCTCTCGTTCGCAGTTGAAGAAAGTTCCGAAACTCGGTGCAAAGGCTTTTGAACAGTGTGCGGGCTTTATCCGTGTTCCCGAGAGCAAAAATGTTTTGGATAACACGGGAGTTCATCCGGAGAGTTATGATGCTGCGAAATCTCTACTTGAACTTTGCGGATATTCAATATCAGATGTTGCCAAGGGTGACATTAGTGCACTTAAAGCAAAAGTGGATTTGCTGGGCGGTGAAGAAGAGGTTGCCAAAAAGCTTGACATCGGTGTTCCGACATTAACCGACATAATAAAAGAGCTTCTCAAGCCCGGCCGTGACCCCCGTGATGAGTTGCCGCCTCCGTTGCTGAGAACAGATGTCATGGATATAAAGGATTTGACTCCGGGTATGGAGCTTAAAGGCACTGTAAGAAATGTTATAGATTTTGGTGTTTTTGTTGATATTGGGGTACATCAGGATGGTCTAGTTCACATATCGCAGATAACAAACAGATATATAAAACATCCGTCTGAAGTTTTAAAAGTAGGCGACATAGTGACGGTTTGGGTTTTGTCTACGGATGTTAAGAAGAATCGTATATCACTTACGATGAAGAATAATAATGTAAATGCTAAGGGGTAAGGGGATTTGTCAGATAAATTCAGAAAAGATTTAACGCAAGGCAGTGTAACAAGTCAGCTTTTAAAATTTTCAATTCCGTTTTTGCTTTCTAATTTACTTCAGGCTTTTTATTCTGTAGCTGATATGATAATTGTCGGTCAGTTTTGTGGAAAATCCGGTATTACGGGCGTATCCATAGGTGGCCAGATTAATATACTTGTTACGGGTGCGGCCTTTGGTCTTGCAGTAGGCGGAACGGTGCTTATTGCTCAATATGGCGGTGCTAAAAAGTTTGACGATCAGAAGAAAACAATCGGAACAATGACAACTCTTTATATTGTTTTGAGTGTAGTTGTCACGGTAGCGATGCTGTTTTTGGGTAAACCGCTCTTGGCTTTACTTAAAACACCTGAAAACGCATTTTCAGAAGCTGCGGCATACCTGAATATCTGTATGCTGGGCACGGTTTTTATGTTTATGTATAACGCAATAAGTGCTATACTTCGCGGAATGGGAGACTCAAAGCGCCCGTTGTATTTTGTTGCGATAGCAACGGTTGTCAATGTTATTTTTGATATAATTCTTGTGGGCCCTTTGAAATTGGGTGCTGCGGGTGCGGCAATAGCAACGATAAGTGCTCAGGGAATAAGCGTGTTGCTTTCTCTTATCTATCTTATAAGAAGCGGATTTTTTAGCGGATACAAGCTTTCTGATTTTAAAGTCAGTAAAGATAAGGCTGTCAGTATAATGAAAGTCGGATTGCCGACTTCTGTTCAGCAGCTTGTAGTGTCGTTTTCGTTTTTGACTTTGACTACGCTTGTAAATTCATTACCGAATGCAGCTGTCGCATCAGCGTGTCAGGGTATAGTGGGAAAAATAAATTCCTTTGCGATACTCCCGGGACTTGCAATGAGCAGTGCGATTTCCTCCATGGCGGGACAAAACATAGGAGCGGGCGAGTATGCCCGTGCAAAAAAGACAATGATTACGGGTATGAAAATAGCGCTGGGTATATCTGCTGTTGTTTTTGTAGTAGTTCAGCTTTTCCCGGAACAAATATTTTCCATGTTCACCCAGGAAGCTGATGTTATAAAAACAGGAATCCCGTTTTTGAGATTGGTGGCGCTTGAATATATTCTTGCAATACCGGTTTTTTGCATGAACGGACTTGCTATAGGGGCGGGATATACAAATCTTGCACTTCTCAATGCTGTTTTCAGCGGAATTGTTATTAGAGTTCCGCTTGCCTATCTGCTGGTTAGGGCTTTTGAAATGGGCTTTAACGGAATAGGTCTTGCTATGGGACTTGCTTCCGTAGGCTCTATTGTTATCGGTGTTATATTTATTCAAAGCGGAAAGTGGAAAAAAGCAAAAATCAGACTGTAAGACATCATTTCTGTAAATAAATCTATTGCAAATTGGAGGACTTAAAATGAAAATTTTAGTTACCGGTGGAGCAGGTTTTATAGGAAGTAATTTTGTATACTATATGCTTGATAAGCATCCTGATTATGATATTGTCTGTCTCGATTTGCTGACATATGCAGGCAATCTTAAAACTCTTACCGATGCTATGAAAAATAAACATTTCAAGTTTGTGAAGGGCGATATAGCTGACAGAGAGTTTGTAGAAAAACTGTTTGAAGATGAAAGGTTTGATATTGTTGTCAACTTTGCTGCCGAAAGCCATGTTGATCGCTCTATTGAAAATCCAGGAGTGTTTTTGAGAACTAATATTTTGGGCACACAGGTTTTAATGGATGCCGCAAGAAAAACGGGTGTAAAGCGTTATCATCAGGTGTCTACGGACGAGGTTTACGGAGACCTTCCGTTAGAGAGAACAGACCTTTTCTTTACAGAGGAAACCCCTATTCATACTTCAAGTCCTTATTCTGCATCAAAAGCATCGGCTGATTTGCTGGTGCTTGCATATTACAGAACTTACGGCTTGCCCGTTACTATATCACGTTGTTCAAACAACTATGGTCCGTATCATTTCCCTGAAAAACTTATACCGCTTATAATTTCCCGTGCCTATAATAATGAAAGTCTGCCGGTATACGGCGAAGGCTTAAATGTTCGCGATTGGCTTTATGTTGAAGACCATTGTAGTGCAATTGACTTGATTATTCATAATGGCACAGTAGGAGAGGTTTATAATGTTGGCGGACATAACGAAAAGCGTAATATCGATGTTGTAAAAACCGTTTTAAAAATAATGGATAAGCCTGAAAGTCTCATAACCTATGTCAAGGACAGAGCGGGACACGATCTTCGTTATGCGATTGATCCCACAAAGATACACGATGAGCTTGGATGGCTTCCAAAGACAAGTTTCGATGAGGGTATTGAAAAGACAGTTGAATGGTATCTTAAAAATAAACCATGGTGGGAAGATATTATCAACGGAGAATACCGTAATTACTACGAAGAGATGTACGCAAACAGATAATAAAAAGACCGGACAGAATTACTGTTCGGTCTTTTTTGTTATAGATCGCAAGAAATTATATCCTAATATTTCTTCATTGCCTTTTTTAATTTCCTGTTACACAGATCTTCCCAAAGCGGCATGACTAATCCTCCTTGAAGTCTCACGGCAGCTTCGTGCATTGCACCGTAGTAAGCGACTCTGAAATCTGTGTGTTCAGACATTTTGTTTATGGATTTATACTGTTCGTAAAGTCCAAAAAAGTCTCCCCACATATTTTTAAACTGAAACAGATCATATTCTCTGTCGGCCCAAATTGAGCCGCATGGATCAATAAAACCGGTTAGCTTGAAAGTTTTTGGGTCAGCCATAATGTTCATTATGTTAAGGTCAGCATGAATAAGAACGGGAGTTGCGGGTTCTTCGCAAACATTGTTGAAAATCTCTGTTGCCTTGCAAAGCAAATCATATTTTTTGTTACTGAATTTTCCGTCTTTGCAAAGCACGGAAAGAGATTTAAGCCAAGGTTCTTGTTTTTCACAGCGGTAGAAATCATGCCAAGTTGAATATTGAGGATTTTTTAAATCTCCGAATTTCTCTCCCGATACGCTGTGCCACTGCATCATGCCGTCGATTACTTCTTTAGCGAATTCAGCTTTTTGAGCTTTGTTTTTCGTTAAAAAAACGGGACTCATAACATTGCTTCCTTCAATAAAGCTCATGCCCATTAATGCTGTTTCTTTATCAGAGTAGGTGAATAGTACTTCAGGCATTTTTATACTGGTGTTTTTAGAGAGCACTTGCAGTTGATGTGCTTCGGCGTTTTGGGCTCCCTGAGTGCGGAATGCTTTTACGGCAATAACTTTTCCGTCAGCAAGGTTTGCCTTAAATACTTTTCCAAAACTTCCGCCGCCGATGAATTTCAAGTCTGTCACGGAAGTTCCGGTTTGCGCCTTAACTGCCAGGGGTATCGCATTTATCAAAGTTTGATTTTTCATGTCGAGAATTTCCATGCTAAATTCCTCCTTTAATTCTATCAATAACCTTTTTGTAGGCTTCTTTGCTTTCAGGTAAAAAGGGGACAAGTTGAAAGTCGTGGAACATGCCGTCAAATTTATATAGCACTGCGTCTACACCTGCGGAAATCATCTTTTCAAAAACAGTATCGCTGTCGCTTTCATCCACTTCAGCGGCTCCACAAACCAAAGTGACAGGTGGAAAATCTTCAAAACTTCCGAAGCAAGGTGAAACGTACGGGCTTTCTCTGTCCAGTGCTTTTGCATACGATGAAATTCTGTGTAAATATTGTAGGTTATCCTCAATTCGCTTTTTCTTTGATATTCCGTTAATGGGATCTTTATATGCGTTTCGTTCACGGGACTCTCCTGACGATGTCATATCACCCCAAAGAGAGAAACAGACAATGGCACTGGGAAGAGGAATCTGATGATCGCGTAGCCAAAGGGCAGATGTGAGAGCAAGAGTTGCACCGGCACTGTCGCCTATAAAAACGATGTTTTCAGGTTTGATATTTTGCTTTAATAGTTCAGTATATATCGCAACAGTATCTTCGAGCTGTGCAGGAAAAACATGTTGCGGAAAGGTTCTGTAATCAACATTTATTACGGTCGCTCCATTGAGCATGTTACTGTACTTTTCGGCAAGCTTTCGATACATATCAATTAGTTTTACTTTGAAACTTCCGCCGTGTATAAGAAAAACAACTTTATCGCTTTGACTGTTTTTTGAAATGAGTTTTTCGTAGTGTGCATTGCTACAAGCATGTCTTGAATGAATAAAATTTTTTGATGGCACATAGCGAGATTTGATGTTTTTGGTTTTTTTTCCGGCGTTATCTGACAAAGTTGTTCTATTAATAAGAGACGAATGAAAGATAGTTCTTAATCCTGCACAAACAACACGGGACATAAAAGATTGCATATCATCACTCCTTGAGCTTATA
>JAZUNO010000034.1:0-54702 GCA_045604185.1 Acutalibacteraceae bacterium
GGAGCTGTTGTTGAGCGTTATCCCGGTTATGACTACACAAGCCTCTGCTATAACTTCATCGGCAGAGAGATGGAGCCGATGCTGGTTCATCTCCAGCCCGAGGACGCAATGCCCGAGCTTGTCAGCCACGGCGGTCAGGAATTCAACTACATATTGAAGGGCAAGGTGCGCATTATCATCGGTGATAAGGAGCACATCCTTTCAGCCGGCGACTGCATTTATTTTGATCCTCAGCTGCCCCACGGACAGCACGCAGTTGACGAGCCTGCTGAGTTTCTGACGGTTATCAAGGAATAAGGACTGATATAAATGGATTATCTTATTAACAAATACTGTCCCCGTACCGAATTTGAAAGCTACGAGGACATGAAGAAGAACTTTACAATAAATGTTCCCGAGAATTTCAACTTCGGCTATGACGTAGTTGACGAGTGGGCAAGAGTGGAGCCTGAGAAGCTTGCACTTGTCTGGACTGACGACAGCGGAAAGGTCGAGAAATATACCTTCTCCGATGTAAAACGCGAGAGCGACAGAGTAGCAGCTTACTTTCAGAAGAAGGGCTTTAAAAAGGGCGACGTTGTAATGATAATACTGCGTCAGCGTCCCCAGGTATGGTTTACCCTTGTCGGTCTCTGCAAGCTGGGCGTTACCTGCATACCTGCATCCTTCCAGCTGACTCCCAAGGATATAGTTTACCGCTGCAATGCAGCAGAGGTCAAAGGCTTCATCTTTATTCCCGAGGCTGGTCTTATTGACTATGTCAGAGAGTCTGTGCCCAAGTGCGAGACTCTGAAATATGTCTATACCTTTGACGGCGGCGATTTTACAGCCGAGGGCTATCTTGACTATGCCGCAGAGCTTGCAGCAACAGAGCTTAATTTTGAGCGTCCTGCAGGAGAGGCTGCAACCACCAATGATGACACCATGCTTCTCTATTTTTCTTCCGGTACTTCCGGTATGCCCAAGATGGTTCGCCACGACTTTGCATTCCCTCTCGGTCATATAATTACCGCTCGCTACTGGCACAGAGTAAAGGAAAACACCGTGCATATGACTCAGACCGACTCAGGCTGGGCGAAGTTTGCGTGGGGAAAGATTTACGGTCAGTGGATATGCGGTGCGGCAATCGGAGCTTATGACACCGAGAAGTTCCATCCTCTCGATATGCTTGAGGCGATGAACAGAATTCGTCCGTCAACTTTCTGTGCTCCTGCAACGATTTACAGATTCCTTATTAAAGAGGATTTGTCGGGATATGATTTCAGCTATATTGAGCACGCCTGCCTTGCAGGAGAGCCGCTCAATCCTGAAGTGTTCAATCAGATTGAGAAGCTGACAGGGCTGAGAATTTATGAAGGCTTCGGCCAGACGGAGACCTCTGTTTTGCTCGCAAACTATCCTTGGGTGGATATAAAACCCGGCTCAATGGGTAAGCCTGCTCCCGTCTATGATATAGCTCTGCTCGATGAGGACGGAAATCAGTGTGAGGACGGTATAGTCGGATCTATTTGTATCAGAGTTGACCAAGGCCATCCGACGGGACTTTTCAGAGAGTATTGGAAAGATGACGGCTCAATGGCAAAGAGCTTTAAGTTCGGTTACTATAATACGGGCGATACCGCATGGCGTGATGCTGACGGATATTTCTGGTTTGTCGGACGTAACGATGACGTTATCAAGTGTTCGGGTTATCGTATAGGTCCGTTTGAGGTTGAAAGTGCATTGATGGAGCACCCGTCTGTGCTTGAATGTGCTGTTACTGCTCTGCCGCATCCCGACAGAGGTCAGGTGGTTAAGGCGACTATAGTTCTTGCCAGAGGCTATGAGCCGAGCGACGAGCTTGTAAAAGAGATTCAGAACCATGTCAAGCATGCTACCGCACCTTATAAATATCCGCGTGTGGTCGAGTTTGTAAAAGAACTGCCAAAGACCAGCAGCGGCAAAATAATGCGTACAGCTATAAGAGCTGCGGATATGCAGAAGATTAACAATCAGTAAAAGATAAAACAAGCAGAGCCTCAGTTTATGCTGAGACTCTGCTTTTATCGACAAATTTATTTTTACGTGCTATAATGCTTTCAATTTTTGGAAAAGGATGGAGATTATGAATAAATACGCACGCCTTAAAGCGGCTTGCTACACCACGAATATCACCATGTCGGTTGTTGGAAATCTTTCTCCATTGCTCTTTATCACATTTCATACTTTGTACGGCGTGTCATATTCGCTGCTCGGTATGCTAGTGTTGATAAACTTTGTAACCCAGTTGGGGATTGACCTGATTTTCTCTTTCTTTTCGCACAAATTTAATGTTCCGATGACAGTAAAATTAACACCCGCTATTGCGGTAGTGGGCTTGGTGGTTTATGCTCTGTCACCGATGCTGTTTCCGGGTTCGGAATACGCAGGGTTGGTTTTGGGAACTGTAATATTTTCTGCCTCGTCGGGACTTGCTGAAGTCTTGATAAGCCCTGTTATTGCGGCGATTCCTGCTAAGGACCCTGACCGTGAGATGAGTAAACTTCACTCGGTTTATGCATGGGGTGTAGTCGGTGTAATTATAGTAAGCACTTTGTGCCTGCTTGCTTTCGGCAAAGAAAATTGGATAGTCTTACCACTGCTGTTTGCACTTATTCCTTTTGCTTCCACTTTGCTGTTTACGAAAGCTGAAATTCCGCCCATGGAAACCCCCGAAAAGACATCCGGTGCGCTGTCGCTTTGTAAGGATAAAGGAATGTGGCTTTGTGTTTTTGCAATTTTCTTCGGCGGTGCGGCAGAATGCACAATGGCACAGTGGAGCTCAGGCTATCTTGAACAGGCACTTAATATCCCAAAAGTTTGGGGTGATGTGTTTGGTGTAGCGCTGTTTGGTCTTATGCTGGCGATAGGGCGCACATTATATGCGAAAATCGGCAGAAATATTGAACGTGTATTACTGGCGGGCTTTGCTGGAGCCGTTCTTTGCTACGTTATATGTGCTTTGACAAACATACCGGTTGCAGGACTCGCTGCCTGTGCTTTTACAGGCCTTTGTACATCTATGCTGTGGCCTGGAAATCTTGTAGTGGCGGCGAAACGCTTCCCGACAGGAGGAGTGTTCATCTATGCCATGATGGCGGCAGGCGGTGACCTTGGAGCCTCTGTATCACCTCAGCTTGTGGGGGTAATCACAGACCTTTTTGTTGAAAACGAAAAGCTGATAGCGATTGCACAAAGGTTTGAGCTTGTACCTGAGCAGTTGGGACTTAAAATCGGGATGCTCTTGGCGGCACTCTTTCCGTTGTGCGGAATGATTATTGCCATGCGTATACTTGCAACAAGACAAAAAACAGATAATTGAATAAAAAAGAGATAAGCTGAATTTCAGCTTATCTCTTTTTTGTTATACTCCTGCAATTTTGCGGTTTTCCAAGTGCTGTGAAAAGGTTTCGGCGTAGTAATAGTTTTGGTTCTTGTCTGTTAAAAAGAAATAGTAGTCGGTGTCGGCAGGGTAGAGAGCGGCATTTATCGCTTCCATACCGGGATTTGTTATCGGGCCGGCGGGCAGACCGTTGCATTCATACGTGTTGTAGAACGCATCAAACTTTCCTTTGCTTTCCTCGGAAACATAGGGGTCTACATAAAGATTTAAATAGAATATCGACACATCGCACTGAAGCTTCGGAAAACTGTTTGACTTTAAACGGTTGTGCAACACCGATGAAACATTTTTCATGCTCTCGGTTGTGAACGATTCCTCCTGAATAATGGATGCAATGTTGATGATTTCGTCCATTGTGTAACCGAGTTCGTCCGCACGTGCATACATTTCGTCGGTAAGCTTTGTGGCGGTGTTGCCGAGAAAACGAGAAAGTGCTTTTTGTGCTCCTTCACCCACGTAGAAATCATAAGTGTCGGGGAATATGTATCCCTCCAAAAGGAAAGGCCGCTCATCCGGATTGGATATTGAGGACACAAACTCATTCTCTCTGCCTGCGTTATTCACCGCGGCTATAAATTCGTCGGCAGTACATACTCCGTTCTTGCTTAACAAATCAGCGGTTTGTGTGACGGTGTACCCCTCGGGGAAGGTTATCCTGACAGTTGGCGGCAAGGTCGGCGGCTCTTCTCTTTTGAGCAGGGAAGAGCATGAGCACATTGAAAATATGAAAAATGAAGCTAAAAAAGCCGCAATAAATTTTTTGAAAAAACTCATGTTTATATCTCCGAAAAACGTTTTCTTTATTCTATCAAAAAAAACGCCCATTTTCAACTTTATACATACTTTTACGCCAATAACTGTCTGTCGCCCGAATTGAATTTTTTTATCCTTTGTGCAGACAATATAAAGACTGAAACAAAGGAGAATTGATATGGATAAAAAGAAAAAAGACGACAAGAAAAAACTTGAAATCATTCCGCAGTTTGACGACCCCGTTAATAAGCCCGGAGAAATACCGATAGACGTTCTTGGCAGTTACACCGGTATGGCTATGGACGGTAGCAGACCCGTTCAGGATGCGGATGATTTATAAGTTTTAGTCTGACTTTGGGCGACGGCTGTAAGCCGTCGTCTTTTTACTGTCGGAAAGGCTTTATAATTATGTAAAATGTACCAAATAACGCTTGACTACTATTGTATAAATAAAGTATAATTGTAGTTGTTTTAAAACAGCTTTTTTGGAGGTTAGAGTATGAAAGTTTTTATGATTGGCGGAACCGGTCTTCTCGGCTGTGAGGCTGCAAGAATTTTCATTGAAAGAGGCCATGAGGTTAAGAGTGTTGCTCTACCGCCTCTTCCGGAGGGAGCACCCATTCCCGAGGCAATGGAGCTTGAATTCTGCAACATCTACGAGAAAACAGATGACGAAATCAAGGCTATGATGCAGGGCTATGATTGCTTTGTTTTTGCTGCAGGTATCGACGAGAGAGTTGAGTTTCCCGCACCTGTTTATGACGCATATTACAAATACAATATTGCTCCTCTTAAGAGAATTCTTCCTCTCTGTAAGGAAATCGGCATGAAGAACGCTGTTATACTCGGTTCTTATTTTTCATTCCTTGCAAAAGAGCGTCCGGATATGAAGCTTACAGAAAAGCATCCTTACATAAGAAGCCGTATAGACCAGGAAGAAGTCGCATTCTCATTTGCTGATGAGAATTTCGATGTTGCAGTTCTTGAACTTCCTTATATTTTCGGCACTCAGCCCGGCAGAAAGCCTGTTTGGGTTATCCTTATCGAGCAGATAAAGAGAATGGATAAGCTTCCTTTCACAATGTATCCGGGCGGCGGTACAGCAATGCTTACAGTTCGCCAGGTCGGTGAGGTTATTGTCGGTGCGGCAGAGAAGTCAAAGGGTGCAACAGCATGGCCTATCAGCATGTACAACATGACATGGAAAGAGTTCCTCAAGATAGTTTATGCTGCAAGAGGCATGGGCGAAAACAGAAAAGTTATCAGCGTTGCACCCTGGATGATGCGTATGGGTCTTGGCGGCGTTAAGAAGGAGTATGCAGAAAAGGGAATAGAGAGCGGTATTGATGTCGACGGACTTGCAGATATCATGGACGTCAATCTCTTCATTGACAGAAAGTACAGTGAAGAGCTCGGTGCAACCGAGGATGATATCAAAGCTGCGATTACAGACTCTATCAAGGTAAGCCAGGCAGTATATGACGGCACAGCAAAGCTCCTTGAAATGAAAGGCGAATAAAACGGGTCTTCGGGGGCTGTTATCAACAGCTCCCGAATTTTTAGTAATCAAAAATATTTAAAAGGTGATTTCAAAGTGGCTCAGTTGAAAATGTTTTGGCTTGCAGGTACACCGATAGCGGAGCTTGACTTGCCACAGGGTTATTCAATTTCCAATTACAAGGAAGTCTCTGATAAAATGGCATGGGTGGAATGCTGTAAAAACGGCCTTGTAGGCGACGATGCGGATGAGGCTCTTTTTGATGACTGTATAAAAGATGCAGATTACTGCAATCTTGAAACCGACGTGTTTTTTCTTGATTATGAGGGTGAACATATTGGTACTGTAACAGCTATATATCATCCTGACAAGAACTGCGGACAGGTACATATGGTCGGTATAAAAACCGAATTCAGGGGCAGGGGCTTAGGTAAGTTCCTGAATAATGCAGCTGTTAAAAAGTTGAATGCTCAGGGTGTAGACTATATTTATCTTACTACGGACGAATGGCGCAAAGGTGCTGTCAAAAGCTACCTGAGTGCAGGCTTTGTCCCTGTCGAATATGACGAGGGAATGAAAGAACGCTGGGAATGGGAGCTTGCAGAGCTTGAAGTTGACAGCGTTGATATGGTGAATGAAGACTGCAGTTTCTGCAGAAAATTATATAAGGCACCGACTATAAGAATCGGCGTGTTGGGTGTAGGCAGAGGAAGAAGCATGGTTGAATACTGCCGCAGTGTCAAGGGTGCAAAAACCGTTGCAATCTGCGACAACTATATCCCGATGCTTGACTTGGCAAAAAGAGATTATGCCGATGAGGATATTACCTTCTACGATAATTTTGATGAATTCCTCAACCACGATATGGATGCTGTTGTGCTTGCAAACTACGCAACAGAGCACGCACCGTTTGCTATAAAGGCTCTCAATAAGGGGCACAATGTTATCAGCGAGGTTCTCCCCGTTCAGACAATGAAAGAAGCGGTTGAACTTGTTGAGGCGGTTGAAAAGTCGGGCAAGAAATATTTCTTTGCCGAGAACTGCTGTTATATGCCCGCTCCCAAAAAGATGAAAGAGCTTTATGAAGAAGGCGTTTTGGGTAAGTTTGAGTACGGCGAAGGTGAGTATATGCACAACTGCGAAGCTGATTGGCATATGCACACGCAGGGTAAACCCGACCATTGGCGCAATCTTATGCACGCTTGCTACTACTGCACGCACTCCATCGGCCCTCTTATTCACATCACGGGCTTGAGACCTGTTAAAGTCAGCGGATTTGAAGTCGCTTACAATGACAGAATGGCCCGTATGGGTGCAAAAGCGGCACCTATCGGACTTGAAATAATTACTCTTGAAAACGGCGGAATCCTCAAGAGTGTTCACGGCGTAGGCTGTGCAGGACACTCGATATGGTTCTCTATCAACGGCTCAAAGGGCAGAATGGAGAGCTCGCGTGAGGACGAGGAAAACGGAGATGTTCAGACCCTTTTCGTCAACTGCGACGAGAACGAGGGTGACAACAACTCAAAGCCTGTTAATGTTTCAACGAGAGACTCTCTTTCGCGTCTTGCAGAAACTTCGGGTCACGGCGGTGCAGACTACTATCTGATGCACCACATTATTGAATCTCTCCGAGGAAGAGAAAATGCGGATGTTATAGACGTTTACGAGGCAATGGATATGTTCCTGCCGGGAATGTTTGCATATTTTTCAGCGCTTGAGGGTGGAATTCCCGTTGAGATTCCCGACATGAGAAATCCCGAAGAGCGTGAAAAGTGGAGAAACGATACACGTTGCACCGACCCAAAGGTTGCAGGGGATATGTTTATTCCGGGTTACTCAAAAGGCAACCCCGATATTCCTGAAGAAACTTATCTTCGACTTCAGGAAAGATTCCGTGAAGAAATGGCCAAGAAATAAAAAAAGAAAGGTGAATTCGTATGGAAGACAAAAGATATGTCGGCAAAAAAGAACTCTGGATGTATGCATTGGGTGCCGGCGGTCAGGGTATGATTTATGCGATGATGTCTAGCTACATAAGCGACTACTATGTAAATGTTCTTCAGCTTCCGCTTATGTTTGTTCTCGTACTTATGCTCGGTGCAAGAGTATGGGATGCTATCAATGACCCGATGATGGGCATGATAGTTGACCGTCACACAACAAAGTGGGGTAAAATGAGACCTTATATTATTTTTGCAACACCTGTAATTTCGATTCTGACGTTGCTCATGTACTGCAGCCCGAATCTTGATAAGGTTCCGCTTATGATTTTCTCTGCAGTTGTCTATATTCTTTGGGGTATGTCCTATACAGTAGCTGATGTTCCGTTCTGGAGCATTCCCAATGTTATGACACCCGATGCCAAGGAAAGAGGCTCTGTAATATCTTTTACAAAGATTATCAACAGTATCGGCTCAGCTTTGCCCGAAGTTTTCTTCCTTATTATTCCGCTTATCTTGACAGCGTTTATCAGTGAGGATACCAATCCTCTTGCATTCAACAAAACCAAGTATCTTGTTATTGCAATAGCGGCGGTTGTCCTGGGTGGTGTGCTGTATGTAAACTCCTATTTCCATATCAAGGAAAGAGTTGTTCTGCCCGATAAAAAGAAGAAGCCCGGTGAGCCCTCAAGTCTGTCGAGAATTTTTAAGTGCAAGCCCCTTATGCTTGTTGTTCTTATGGGTGTTCTTTCGAGTGGCAGATACATGGTGCAGGCAGCGGCAGTTCACGTTGCGCGTTACGCTTTCTACATAGGACCTGAACTTACGGATGCTATGTCACTTGCAGACCGTACAGCGGCTATTGAAAGCAGCGTAAGCATGGTTAAGACTATCTTCCAGGTCTGTGCTATTGTGGGTATGTTCGGAACAACCCTCTTCATGCCGTACCTTATGAAGAAGTTTGACTATAAGAAGATTGTTATCACAACCTGCCTCTTAGGTTTTGTGGCAAGTCTTTTCACAACCTTTATTGGCTGGCAGTTCAACAATCTTCTCATATGCACTCCGTTTATTCTTATTCAGTGCATTCCGCTCGGTGTTATCAACGTTCTTTGCTATGCAATGATTTGTGACTGTCTTGACTATATGGAGCTTCATACCGGATACAGAGAAAACGGTCTGGGCGCTGCATGCCAAGGCTTCATAAACAAAATCGGCAACGCTTTCGCAACCTGCGGTATCGTTGTGATGTATATGGTGATGGATATGGACCCGTCCGCAATGCTTTCGTCAGAGGCTATAAAGTCAGCTCTTGACATTGCGGCAGAACAAAGATTTGCTATGTTCTCGCTCGTATCTCTTGTTCCCGGTGTCAGCATGTTGCTCTGTGCTCTGCCAATGTTCTTCTATAAGATTTCGGGCAAGGAGAAAGAGAAGATGCTCCAAGACCTCAAGGCAAAGCGTGAGGCGGAAGGCCTTGTCATTGCCGAATAAAATATATAAAATAAACATCTCCGGTAATAATAAACTGTATTATTGCCGGAGAAATGTTGCAGGTAATTCAAAATAACGAAACAGGTGAAACTTTTGGCCTCAGAAAAGAAATTAAGAAATATTGCGATTATAGCTCACGTTGACCACGGTAAGACTACGCTGGTTGATGAGATGCTCAAACAGAGCGGTATATTCAGGTCCAACGAGCAGGTTCAGGACCGTGTTATGGACTCCAACGACCTTGAGCGTGAGCGAGGAATAACCATTCTTTCCAAGAATACAGCTGTACATTATGAAGATGTCAAGATAAACATAGTTGACACTCCCGGCCATGCTGATTTCGGTGGCGAGGTTGAGCGTATACTGATGATGGTTGACGGCGTTTTGCTGTTGGTCGATGCCTTTGAGGGCTGTATGCCGCAAACCCGTTTTGTGCTCAAAAAGGCACTCGGACTTAAAAAGAAAGTGCTTGTTGTCATAAACAAGATAGACCGTCCAAATGCCAGACCTGCAGAGGTTGTGGATGAGGTTATTGACTTGTTTATTGACCTTGGTGCAGACGAAGATCAGCTTGATTTTCCTGTGGTATACGCTTCTGCGAGAGACGGATATTCGTCACTTGATGAAAATGTCCGCTCGGGCGATATGAGACCGTTGCTTGATGCTATTCTTGAGCATATTGAGCCACCTGCAGGTGATGCGGACGAGCCTTTGCAGATACTTTTCTCAAGCCTTGACTATGATGACTATATCGGCAGAATCGGTGTAGGACGTGTTGAGCGTGGCAAGGTAGCGAAAAACCAGTCAATAGTCCTCTGTAAGACGGATGGTACTACTCAAAATGTCAAGGTGTCACGCCTCTATCAGTTTGAGGGACTTAACCGTGTCGAGGTTGAGAATGCTTCAGCAGGCGATATCGTGTGCATATCGGGTATAAGTGATTTGAATATAGGTGAAACAGCGTGTGCTCCCGACTGTGTTGAGCCGCTGCCGTTTATTAAGATAGACGAGCCGACAATATCGATGAACTTTATTGTCAATGACAGTCCGTTTGCGGGCCGTGAGGGCAAGTTTGTAACTTCACGAAATATCAGGGATAGGCTGTTTAAAGAGGTTGAAACCAACGTCAGCATGCGTGTTGAAGAGACGGAAACCACCGATACTTTTAAGGTTTCGGGACGCGGTGAACTTCACCTTTCCATTCTTATTGAGACCATGCGCCGTCAGGTCTATGAGTTCCAGGTTTCACGTCCCAAGGTTATTCTCAAAGAGATTGACGGAGTAACCTGTGAGCCTATGGAGTTGCTCATTGTTGAAGTTCCTGAGCAGTATGTAGGAGCTGTTATTGAAAAGCTCGGTTCGCGTAAAGGTGAGCTTATAAATATGGGAGCCCGTGACGGAGGCTCCACACATCTTGAGTTCAGAATTCCGTCGAGAGGTCTTATCGGCTACCGCTCGGAGTTTTTGACAGACACCAACGGTAACGGTATAATGAATCAGCTCTTTGATGGCTATGAGCCGTACAAGGGTGACATTTCAACCCGTGAGCGTGGCTCAATAGTGGTGCATGAGACGGGTGTAAGCACGGCTTACGGCCTGTTCAACACTCAGGACAGAGGACGCTTGTTTATTCCTGCAGGTGTTGAAGTTTACGAGGGTATGATAGTCGGCGAATGTGCCAAGAACGAGGATGTTGTGTGCAATGTCTGCAAGAACAAGCATCTGACCAATACCCGTGCATCAGGCTCTGATGATGCTTTGAGACTTGTGCCGCACAGCAATATGAGTCTTGAGCAGTGTATGGAGTTCATAAAAGACGATGAGCTTCTTGAGGTTACACCGCAGTCATTAAGACTTCGCAAGCGTGTGCTTTCAAAGGAGCAGAGACTTAAACAGCAGTTCAGAGGCAAATAAGAATTTTTTGAAAGGAGGGAGCTTTATGAAAAAATACGCTGTGGCGCTCGGCAGTTTTGACGGACTGCATCTCGGACATATGGCGGTTATAAATAAGGCTCTCTCTCTTAAGAGTAAGGGCTACATTCCGTGCGCTCTTGTTTTTGATGTTCACCCGATGAGCGTTACGGGAACGGGAGCCCCTGCTGAGCTGATGACAGTGCAGGCACGTGATGCGATGCTCCAATCTTTCGGCCTTGAGATAAAGAAAGTTTCATTTGAGAGCATAATGGGACTTTCTGCACGTGAGTTTGTAAGCGATGTTCTTATTAAAGAATTAAACGCAGGTGCTGTTTGCTGCGGATACAATTATCGTTTCGGATGCGGAGCCAAGGCAGATACACAGGAGCTTGCGACGCTGTGTGCGGAGTTTGATATAGTTTGCGAAGTGTCTGAAAAGGTTGAGTGTAACGGAATGCCTGTCAGCTCAACAAAGATTCGTGAGGCTCTTCAGAACGGTGATGTTGAATTGGCAAATAAGATGCTCGGCAGAGAGTTTTCTTATGATTTTGTTGTTGTCAGCGGAGACAAAAGGGGCAGACTTATCGGTGCCCCGACTATTAATCAGCTTTTCCCCGACGGGTTTATTGTTCCGAAATTCGGTGTTTATGTGTCCTCGGTGTTTGTTGACGGTAAGGTGCATCCCGCTGTTACAAATATCGGCAGACGTCCGTCCTTTACTTGTGATGATTTGCGTAGTGAAACTTGCATCATGGATTTTTCGGGAGACCTTTACGGTGAAAATATCGAGGTAAAACTTATAAAATATGTCCGTCCCGAGCGGGCCTTCGGCTCACTTGAGGAACTCGGAAGCCAGATTGCCGTCGACGCTGAGACAGCAAGAGAAGTGTTTTCGAAATATAAATTTTTGCCGTGCCTATAGGTGGATTATTGTTCGTGCTGTCGGATGATAATTCGCCTTGTTTTTTTACAGTAAATTATGTTTTGTGCCATTATTATGCAAAACATACAGAAACATGCGTTATAGAAACAAAAATTTTTAATAGTGCATATTTCTAATTCCGAAAATAAAGAGACTATATATGATGTATAATAAGAAGTTAGGAAAAGCAAGTTTTTGATAGGGAAATATCCTGTTTTAGGACGGCCTTATCAATGCTTTATGAAATATAAAAAACAGGGGAGCGTCGTTAACAATGGTTGACAAACGAATTAAAAAAGTTCTGGTTATAGGATCAGGCCCCATAATCATCGGTCAGGCTGCAGAATTTGACTATGCAGGAACACAGGCTTGCCGTTCTCTTAAGGAGGAGGGCGTTGAAGTCGTTCTTGCAAACTCCAACCCTGCGACGATTATGACTGACGGTGATATAGCCGATAAGGTTTATATCGAGCCCCTGGACATTCCGACTCTTACAAAAATAATTGAACGTGAGCGCCCCGACTCCGTTCTTGCAACACTCGGCGGACAGACAGGTCTTAACCTCGCCATGGAACTTGACGAGAAAGGAATTCTCGAAAAGTACGGTGCACGTCTTATCGGTGTATCTGCAGACACTATTCGTATGGCTGAGGACAGACAGGATTTCAAAGATACCATGGAGAGCATCGGCGAGCCGTGTATCGACTCTCTCGTTGTTGAAACTGTTGAGGATGCTCTTGACTTCTCCGAGAAAATCGGTTACCCCGTTATTGTCAGACCCGCTTACACTTTGGGCGGTACAGGCGGCGGTATAGCGGACAACCCTGAAGAGCTTCATGAAATTGCTTCAAACGGAATAAGACTTTCACGTGTTAATCAGGTGCTCATTGAAAAGTGCATAGCAGGCTGGAAAGAGATTGAGTTTGAAACCATGCGTGACAGCAAGGGTAACTGCGTAGCTGTCTGCGATATGGAAAACGTTGACCCTGTCGGCGTTCACACAGGCGACTCGATAGTTGTCGCTCCCTGCCAGACTCTTTCAAAGAAAGACCTTAAAATGCTGCACGATTCAGCTATGAATATAGTTACAGCGCTTAAGATTGAGGGCGGATGTAATGTTCAGTTCGCTCTTCATCCCGACACATCCGAGTATGCGGTAATCGAGGTTAACCCCAGAGTTTCACGTTCTTCCGCACTCGCATCCAAGGCAACAGGTTACCCGATAGCTAAGGTTACATCAAAGATTGCATTGGGTCTGGGTCTTGACGAGATAATAAATCACGAAACAGGCAAGTCACTTGCCGATTTCGAGCCCGCTCCGAAGTACTGTGTTGTTAAGTTCCCGAAGTGGCCGTTTGAAAAGTTTGTTACTGCAAAGCGTACCCTCGGCACACAGATGAAGGCTACCGGTGAGGTTATGTCTATCTCTCACTCATTCGAGTCAGCACTTCACAAGGCTGTCCACTCACTTGAGGAGAACCGTGAGAGCCTTCTTATTGATGAGTTTGTCGCAAAGAGTGCAGATGAGCTTCGTGAACAGCTTAAGAATATCGACAACCTGAGAATTTACACTGTAGCAGCCGCTCTTTACAACGGCGTTACTGTAAATGAAGTTTATAATATTACAAAAATCAACCCCTGGTTCCTTGACAGAATCCTTGCTATTGTTGAGATGGAGAAGCGCCTGAGCGCAGGTATCTCCGACAAGGAAACTCTTCTCAAGGCTAAGAGAATGGGCTTTACCGATAATATGATAGCTAAGAACGTCGGTATCACAGCAACTGCTGTCAAGAACATGCGTAAGATGTGGGGCATTGTACCGTCTTTCCGTGTGGTTGATACCTGTGCTGAAGTTTTTGACGCACAAAGACCGTATTACTACTCAGACTACGGCTTTGAAAACGATGTTGACCCCACAACAGACCGCAAGAAAGTTCTTGTTCTCGGTTCAGGTCCCATCCGTATCGGTCAGGGTATTGAGTTTGACTACTGTTCTGTTCACAGCGTATGGGCACTTAAGAAAGCCGGTTGTGAGGCCATTATCGTCAACAACAACCCTGAGACCGTTTCGACAGACTTCGACATTTCGGACAAGCTCTATTTTGTGCCTCTTACTCCCGAATATGTTACAAATATAGTTGAGCTTGAAAAGCCGGACGGTGCTATTGTTCAGTTTGGCGGACAGACAGCTATCAAGCTTACAAAGACACTCAACGACCTTGGTGTTAAGATTCTCGGTACTGATGCTGACAAGGTTGACGCCGCAGAGGACAGAGAGCGTTTCGATGCAATCCTTGAGCTTTGCGACATTACACGTCCCAAGGGTCAGACAGTATTCACCGAGGAGGAGGCACTTCTTGTTGCACATTCACTCGGTTATCCTGTACTTGTCCGCCCGTCATACGTTCTCGGCGGTCAGGGTATGCAGATAGCAGTGTCCGATGACGATATCCGTGAGTTTATGGGTATTATCACACGCACAGTCAAGGAGATTGAGGAGCACCCCGTACTTGTTGATAAGTACATCATGGGTCAGGAAGTTGAGGTCGACGCTATCTGCGACGGCAGTGACATCCTTATCCCCGGCATCATGGAACATATCGACAGAGCGGGTATCCATTCAGGTGACTCAATATCTGTTTATCCTGCGGTTTCATTGAGCCAGAAGGTTCAGGATACAATTGTTGACTATACACGCCGCCTTGCCTCAGCACTTGAGGTTATTGGTATGATGAACATACAGTTTATCGTTAAGGACGAGCAGGTTTACATAATCGAGGTTAATCCCCGTTCATCAAGAACAGTTCCTTATATCAGTAAGGTTACAGGTATTCCCGCAATCTCACTTGCAACCCAGGTTATGCTCGGCAGAAAGCTTCAAGACCTCGGTTACGGCACAGGCCTTTATAAGGACAGCGGCTATTATGCAATCAAGCTTCCCGTCTTCTCATTCGAGAAGATTACAGGTGCAGATACCTACCTCGGTCCCGAAATGAAATCAACCGGAGAAGTTCTCGGCGTTGCTAAAAACTACAACGAGGCACTCCTTAAGGCATTCGAGGGTGGCGGAGTTACACTTCCCAGAGACGGTAAGGTTATCGTCACCGTCTGCGATAAGGATAAAGAGGAAATCTGTGAGATAATCAAGAGCGTCAGCGATGTCGGCTTTGAGTTCTATGCAACACCCGGCACACAGAAGGCTCTTGCAAGACACGGCATTGAGGCAAAGCTTGTCAACAAGATTACAGGCGAGAGCCCGAATATCATGGATATGATGCACGAGGGTGGAGTTTCGCTGATTATCAATACCGCAACTCACGGCAGACTTGAAAACAGAGACGGATTTAAAATAAGAAGACTTGCTGTTGAAGCAGGTACCTCTTGCTTAACCTCTCTCGATGCGGCACGTGTGCTTTTGGAGAGCACAAAGATAGTCGCACCTGAGAATATAACAGTTACCGACATAGCGGGAGTATTTGAAAAGAAAGCATAACAAATAATATGTATGCGCCGCTTTAGGGTGACCTTACCTTAAAGCGGCATTTTCAGTTGACATAAAAATCCGAGAGGATGATTATTATGAATAGTTGGGCAGAGCTTAAGTCGAGCTGTATGGATTGCCATAAATGTCCGCTTGCCGATACACGTACAAATGTTGTATTCGGTGTGGGCAAAGAGGATGCAGAGGTGTTGTTCATAGGCGAGGGTCCCGGTCAGCAAGAGGACTTGAAAGGTGAGCCCTTTGTCGGACGTAGCGGTCAGCTTCTTGATAAGCTTATGGCTACCGTTGACCTCTACCGCGACAAAAACATATATATTGCGAATATCGTCAAATGCCGTCCTCCACAGAACCGCGACCCGCTCCCCGAGGAGCAGGAGGCTTGTGCAGGCTGGCTTGATGCACAGATAAAAATGATGAATCCAAAGATAGTCGTGTGTGTAGGCAGAATTGCGGCTCAGCGCTATATTTCAAAGGATTTCAAGGTCACAAAGGAACACGGTGTGTTCTACGATATAGATGGCAGACTTTTTATGGGTACATATCACCCGGCATCGCTTCTTCGTAATCCCAGACAGAAGCCCGATGCGTTTGAGGATTTTATTGCTCTGCGTGATAAAATCAATGAGATATGCGAGAGAACATATTAATTTTGTAAATGACCGTTACGGTTAAAAATAAAAATCGCCCATAGGGCAAAAAAATGAAGAAAGGATTGATTTCAATGCAGCAGAAGTTTCTGGAAAAGACATTGGGACAGCAGATTGCTGAAATGGCAGCAAAATATCCCGATGACAACATGATCGACTACACTGACAGAGACTATTCCAGAACATGGAAAGAGTTCAATGACGAGTGTGAAATTATAGCAAGAGGCTTCATGGCACTAGGCCTAAAAAAAGGCTCACATATATCTATTTGGGGAACTAACGTGCCTGCATGGCTACTAACCTTCTTCGGCAGTGCAAAAATGGGCGGTGTACTTGTAACAGTTAACACCAGCTATAAGGTTTTTGAGCTTGACTATCAGCTCAAGCAGTCTGATTCAGAGGCTATCGTGCTTATCGACGGATATAAGGGCACGAGCTATATAGATATAATGAATGAGCTTTGTCCGGAGCTTGAAACATCTGAACCAGGTAAGCTTAACAGCAGACGTTTACCCCTGCTTAAGAGCGTTATATATGCAGGTGAGAATGAGTGCCCTGCAGGTATGGTTGATTGGAAAGACCTCTATACTCTTGCAGAGCAGGTTCCTGTTGACGAGTTTGAAGCAGTACGCGATTCGTGCAACTGCCATGAGGTTGTCAATATTCAGTACACTTCGGGCACAACAGGTTTCCCCAAGGGTGTTATGCTCACCCACTATAACATACTTAACAATGGTCTTAACATTGGTGACGGTATGAAGTTTACCCATGAGGACAGACTTTGTATTACCGTTCCGTTCTTCCATTGCTTCGGCATGGTGCTGGCGCTTATGTCCTGCATTTCACACGGAACACCTTTTGTTCCCATTGATATGTTCAATGCGAAAAAGGTTATGGATGCACTTGTTACAAAGAAGTGCACAGCCGTTCATGGTGTGCCTACAATGTTTATAGCAATGCTTGAGCATCCCGACTTTGATAAATACGATTTCTCAAACATGAGAACAGGTATTATGGCAGGCTCACCCTGCCCGATAAAGACGATGTACGATGTCAGCGAAAAGATGAATATGCGTGATATCGTTATCGTTTTCGGTCAGACCGAGGCAGCACCCGGATGCACAATGACAACTACTGAGGATTCACTTGAAGTTCGCTGTGCAACTGTTGGTAAGGCCTTCCCCGGTGTTGAGTGTAAGATTGTTGATATCGAAACCGGTGAGACACTTCCTGCGGGTCAGGTTGGTGAGTTCTGCGCAAGAGGATACAACATCATGAAGGGCTACTACAAGATGCCCGAAGCAACCGCTCAAGCTATTGATAAGGATGGTTGGCTGCACTTTGGCGACCTTGCAGTAGTTGATGAAAACGGATATTATAAGGTTACAGGCAGACTTAAGGATATGATAATCCGAGGCGGTGAAAACATATATCCCAAGGAGCTTGAGGAGTGTCTTTACCGAAATGAAAACGTCAAGGACGTTCAGGTTATCGGTGTGCCGAGCAAGAAGTACGGCGAAGAAGTTTGTGCCTGCGTTATCCTCAAAGAGGGCGTGGATGTTACTGAGGATGACATCAAGGAATATTATAAAAAGAATGTTGCATTCTTCAAGATACCGAGATATATCTGGTTTATGGATGAGTTCCCGATGACCGCCAGCGGTAAGATACAGAAGTTTGTGCTCAGAGAAATGGCGGTTGAAAAATACTCGCTCCAGAGCGACAATTCCATTGAAACTGCGTAATCTAACTTTTCAAGAAAGGAATGTTCTTTAATGAAGCTATCGTTTTCAACACTTGGTTGTCCCCGTTGGACTTTTAAAGAGGTTGTAACTACCGCTAAAGACCTGCGTCTTGATGGCGTAGAGATAAGAGGTATAGGCGATACTATAAATGCGGTTGATATTGCTGAGTTTTCAGATGATAAGATAGAGGCTACAAAGGAGAGACTTGCAACCCTTGGCCTTGAGATTCCTTCTCTGACGTCGGGAGCGGTGTTGGCTGTAAGAGACAAGGCTCAGGTATCTTTCATGGAGGCTTGTGACTATATCGACCTTGCAAGCAAGTTGGGAGTAAAGTTTATCCGTGTTATGGGAACGGGCGAGCCTCATATCACAAAGGGAGATTTTCATCTTGCTGCGGGGCTGTACCGCCAGCTTTGCGACTACGCAGAGAAAAAAGGTGTTACTCCGCTTATTGAAACAAACGGTGAACTTGCAAATTCCAAGGAAATGCTCGACTTCCTCAACACCGCAGGCGGCAGCAATATGGGCGTACTCTGGGATGTCCACCACACAGTGCGTTTTGGCGAAGAAAGCCCGATTGATACCTTTGCCGCACTTGGCTCATATATCCGTCACGTCCATGTTAAGGACTCTGTCATTCGTGGCTCAAAGACCGAGTACCGCATGATGGGTTACGGTGATGTGCCTGTTGAGGATGCAATCAACCTGCTCAAGCGTGTAGGCTATGAAGGCTTCGTATCACTCGAATGGGTAAAACGTTGGAATCCCGACCTTCAGGAGCCCGGCATAGTGTTTGCACATTTCAAAAACTATATGGATTCATTGATTGGCTAAAATGAAAACTCCCGCTGACGTCAGCGGGAGTTAATTTTTTATTTTGTGAAAAGTTTTTTGAGTCTCTTGCCCCAAACTTCAAATATGACTTGATTTTCTCTGACATAACTTGCTATCGGGTTGGGGGATTTTGCTCCAATTTTAACAGTGTTGTGAAGCCCCGAATCTTCGGCTATCAAACCTGCACGAAACAGATGATAGTCATTTGAGAGTATGCCTACGATGGGATTTTCAAGATTGAGAGACTCTATAATAGTAATGCAGTTTTCAAAGTTTTCATAAGTGGTTGTAGCGTTTTCTTCAAGGATGATGTGCTCAGGGTCGATGCCGAGATTTATAAGCCCGTCCTTTATCACCTGCGCTTCAGAAATTTTCTGGCCGTCTCTGAAATTGCCACCTGTGGCAATGGCGATACAGCAAGGGTGCATTTTGAGATATTCAGCGGCACGCTCTATTCTTGAAACCAGATTTTCACTTGGTGTATCACCGTTAACTTTGCAACCCAAGATAATAACAACGTCGCAGAACTTGTCACTTAAACTTTCTTTGCCGACCTTTACTGCGGCGGCGGTAAATAAAGCGGCATGAGTGCCGAGCAATGCGGCTGTACCCATTATAATATTTTTTATCACTGTAAACACCTTCTTACAATACCATAACCAAAGTGCCTGCGGCAATTAACAGAGTGCCGACCAGCGACTTTGGAGTGAATTTTTCGTGCAGGAACACGAAAGATAAAATCAATGTTATCACTACGCTTAATTTGTCGATAGGCACTACTTTTGAAACGTCACCTAATTGCAGAGCCTTATAATAGCATAACCAGGAAGCACCCGTTGCAAGACCCGAGAGGATGAGAAAGATCCAACTTTTTTTGCTTATTTCCGTAATTCCGCCTTGGGCATTTGTGATGAACACCATCGCCCACGCCATTACAACCACGACCATGGTGCGAAGTGCGGTTGCTAAGTTTGAGTCAACACCGCTTATGCCAACTTTGGCAAATATTGATGTCAGCGCTGCAAAGATAGCTGATAAAAGAGCTAATACAAACCACATAAAATCACTCCGTTCACATCTTTTACCAATAAAATATCATAATAAGAATTGATTTTCAACGTATGACAATGAAATTCGACAATATTTTTATAAACAAAAAAAGGACTGCTTGAAAGCAGTCCTTAAAGAATAAGTGTTGTTATGCTATGATGTCACCCATCATACCGGGAGTTACGCCTGCGGCGTTGGACTCATCGGTGTCGATGTGCATTGCAAGAGCAAAATTGGGGTTTACTCTGACAACAACATCGCCGAGAACGAGTGAACGTCCGTCGGAATCGATTTTTACGCTGACAATCTGCTTGTCCTCAAGACCGTATTTCTCAGCGTCTTCGGGAGTAGCATGTATATGTCTTTTAGCAGCTATAACACCGCAGTCAATTTCAACTTCGCCCTTGGGGCCTACGAGTTTGCAAGCACCGCTGTTTGCAATGTCGCCGCTCTCTCTGATAGGAGCAACAACGCCGATTGAACGTGCGTCTGTAAGAGAAATCTCAAGCTGGGTTGCAGGGCGGACAGGTCCGAGAATAGAGACTCCGGGGAAGCTGCCCTTGGGGCCTACGACGGCAACACGCTCTTCACAAGCGAACTGACCGGGCTGAGAGAGGTCCTTTTTGGGGGTGAGCTCATAACCCTCACCAAAGAGAATTGCGAGATGTTCAGCACAAACGTGAACGTGACGTGCAGAAGTTTCAATAAGAACAGGTTTATTCATTTTTATCATCCTCGTTTTATCAGAATATTTTTGAGGCAGGAGATATTCCTGCCTCAATTATAAATTTACTATCTTACCAAGCGATTGTGAATACCTGGTCGATACCGAACCAGATTGAAACGTTGATACCGACAGCTGTAAGCTGAAGATTCCACTCGAAGTGATAATCAGCAGCGGTAACATTACCTGTTGCAGCATCGATAGTAGCAACGATTTTACCGTTACGGAAACCGGTCTTAACGTTCTGTATGAGGCTGGAAGCAGCACCTGCGTTATCATAGATGGTCTGAGGAGTAACAACTGAAAATGCTTTGGGTGTGTTGCCTGAACCGATTGTTACGTTGGCGCTTGTAGCGTCAGGCTTAACAAGGATTGTGATTATGTAAGAACCATTGGACTCCTTAAGGGTAGCGCTCTGAATGTTTTCAACACCGAGTTTGCTTGACCATGACTGCTTTTCGACAGGGAAAAGAGCATTTTTGTCAGCTGCAGATGTAACAGTCTTGTTCTTTTTGTTTGCATCTTCGCCCATGTTGCTGGAAATAAGCTTGTTGGCAAGGTTCTGAATAGATCCGGGAAGATTGCCGAGCTCTGCTCTGCCTGCCTGGCTGTTCTTGAGATACTTACAAGTAAGGCTCTTTGAGTTGGGCTTAACCTTATTTATAGCTGTGTTGAAATATGCAAGAATTTCAGCGGTTGTTGCGGGCTTTTTAGCAGCCTGAGTAGCGGCTTCAGTCTCTGCGTCTGTAGTAGCTTCAGTGGAAGCTTCGTCAGAAGCGGCCTCTGTTGTGTCGCCTGAAACAGCCTCTGTTGCGTCTGCTGCGGTTGTGTCTTCTGTTGCAACTGTCTCGCCGTTAACTGCTGTGTCTGCAGCACCTGTGGTGGTCTCGTCGTTGTTACCGCCGTTATTGCAGGCTGCAAGGGCGAAAACAAGGCACAGAGCCATGATGAGAGCAAGAATTCTCTTTGTCATTGTTTTACCTCCAAGTAGTTTATCTTTTAAGATATTTTTTTGTTGTGCTGCGAACATCAGTGCATACACAAACTAACCCGATTATAAAACAAAATAGACAAAAAATCAATGGTAAAACTCACTTTTGCATTTTTATTAAAGAAATTGTTGCAGTTTACTTGATTGAAAAGGAAATTTCTGCAATAATATAATGTATAGTTTTTTAGAGTATAACTTTTTTGAAACGGAAGTGCGGCTAATGACGGAAAATAAAAGACTTGCCGAACTCTTATTCGGTAACGGAGGCCTGACTCCTGAGGATTGTGAAATCCGATATCCTTTGAGAAATCTTCCTGAGGGTGCGAGGGTTACAAGGTTTTCTCCCAGCCCTACGGGATATCTTCATATCGGCGGATTATTCGGAGCACTTGTTGATGTGCTTACTGCACGTGCAAGCGGCGGTATTACTTATCTGCGTATAGAGGATACCGATAAAAAGCGTGAGGTTGATGACGGTGTGTCTGCAATCATCAACGGATTTAAAAATTTTGGTATGAGCTTTGACGAGGGTGTTACGGGCTTCGGCACAGAGAGCGGTGAATACGGGCCGTACACACAGAGCCAGAGAGCTGAAGTGTATCACGCTGTTGCAAAAAGGCTTGTTGAAGAGGGTAAGGCTTATCCTTGCTTTTGTACTGCGGACGAGCTTAGTCAGACCCGTGCAGAGCAGGAGAACGGCGGTGCTGCGATTACAGGCTACTTCGGCAAATGGGCAAAGTGCCGTGACTTAAGCTTTGAGGAGCAGAAAAGACGTATTGAGGCAGGAGAGCCGTATGTTCTTCGCTTGCGTTCCGACGGCGATGAAAATAAGAGAATTTTCTTTGATGATATAATCCGCGGTAAAATTGAGATGCCCGAAAATGTTATAGATGAAGTTCTTTTGAAAAGTGACGGAATCCCTACTTACCATTTCGCCCACGCATGTGACGATCATTATATGCGTACAACACACGTCATTCGCGGTGAGGAATGGATATCTTCCGTTCCCAAGCATATAGCACTGTTCAAGGCTTGCGGTTTCAAAGTACCCAAGTATGCACATACTCCGCAGGTTATGAAGATAGATGAGGAGACAGGTGCAAAGCGTAAGCTCTCAAAACGTAAGGACCCCGAAGCGGCAGTGAGCTATTTTGTTGAGCAGGGCTATCCTAAAGAAAGCGTTATTGAGTATATCATGACTCTTCTCAACTCGAACTTTGAGGATTGGCGCAGAGCAAATCCCGACACATCCTGCTGGGAATTCCCGTTCAACCTCAAGAAGATGAGTGTCAGCGGATGCCTTTTTGACATGGCAAAGCTCAATGACGTAAGCAAGAATATAATATCAAAAATGAGCTCAAGAGAGGTTTATGAGAATATATTGGCTTGGTCAAAGGAGTATGACAGTGAGCTTTACTCTCTGCTCACGGCAGATGAAGATTATGCCGTCGGCATTTTCTCCATTGACCGCGACTGCCCGAAGCCCAGAAAGGATATTGCAAGCTGGAATCAGGTCAAGGATTTTGTTGAGTACTTCTACGATGAAATCTATACACCCGATTACACTCTGCCTGAGAACATCAGCTGTGCAGATGCGGCGGCGATACTCAAGAAATATCTTGAAGTGTTTGATATTGAGGATGATAAGGATACATGGTTTGCAAAGATTAAGGAGATATGTGAGCCGCTGGGCTTTACTCCCAATGTCAAGGAGTACAAGAAGAATCCTGATGCATTCAAGGGTCATGTAGGAGATGTTTCAACTGTTATAAGACTTGCAATTACTTCAAGAAGAAACACACCCGACCTTCATTCCGTAATCAGACTGATTGGACGACAACGTGTGTTGTCAAGAATTCAAAGTGCTATTGAGAAGTATGAAATCTAATCGAAAGGAATGAAAAACATGTCAGAAAATACTAACCTTAATTCAAATTTTATAACCGACTTTATAGATGAGGACCTTGCGGCAGGTGTCAACACCCGTATACAGACAAGATTTCCTCCCGAGCCTAACGGATATCTGCATATAGGTCACGCAAAGGCTATCTGCATCGATTTCAGTGTGGCTGAAAAGTACGGCGGAATCTGCAATCTCCGTCTTGACGATACCAACCCCTCTAAAGAGGATGTTGAGTATGTTGATGCCATTAAAGAAGATATTGAGTGGCTCGGCTATAAGTGGAACGAAGTCTACTATGCTTCAAGCTATTTTGATTTTCTCTATGAGTGTGCACTCAAACTCATAAGAGAAGGTAAAGCATATGTCTGTGACCTGTCACCCGAAGAGATTCGTGAGTACAGAGGTACTCTCACTGAGCCAGGCAAGAACAGTCCGTACCGTGAGCGTTCTGTTGAGGAGAACCTTGATTTGTTCAAGCGTATGACTGACGGTGAGTTCCAGAACGGCGAAAAGGTGCTCCGTGCAAAGATTGATATGGCAAGCCCGAATATCAATATGCGTGACCCCGTTATTTACAGAATCGCTCATGTTCCGCACCATCAGACAGGTGACAAGTGGTGTGTATATCCGATGTACGACTTTGCACATCCTCTTTCGGATGCGGCTGAAAACGTCACATATTCCCTTTGCTCGCTGGAGTTTGAAAACCACAGACCTCTTTATAATTGGTTTGTTGAGAATATCGGCTTTGAGGAGCCGCCCCGTCAGATAGAGTTTGCACGCCTCAACCTTAACTACTGCGTAACAAGTAAGCGTAAGTGCCTTGAGCTTGTTGAAAAGGGCATAGTTGACGGTTGGGACGACCCCCGTATGGTAACTCTTTGCGGTTTGCGCCGCAGAGGCTATCCTGCAGAGGCAGTGCGTGATTTTATCAGCCGTGTAGGCGTGTCAAAGGCTTACAGCGTTGTGGATTACGGTCTGCTTGAAGCTTGCGTAAGAGATAATCTCAACAAGAATGCACCCCGTGCTATGGCTGTGCTCAATCCGCTGAAAGTTGTTATCGAAAACTATCCCGAGGATAAGACTGAGACTATCGAGGTTGAGATTAATCCCGACAAGCCCGAACTCGGCAAGAGAGCCGTAACTTTCTCAAGAGAACTCTATGTTGAGCGTGAGGACTTTATGGCAGAGCCCGTTAAGAAGTATTTCAGACTTTATCCCGGTAACGAGGTAAGACTTAAGGGTGCATATTTTGTAACCTGTAATTCATATGATACAGATGAAAACGGTGAAGTTACTTGCCTGCACTGTACCTATGACCCCGAGAGCCGTGGTGGTGAGTCACCCGACGGCAGAAAGGTCAGAGGCACTCTTCACTGGGTCAGTGCTGTTGACAATGTCAAAGCAACTGTTTTGCTCTATGACAGACTGTTCAACACCGAGAATCCTGCAGGTGAGGACGGCGAGGGCAACTACCTTGAAAATATTAATCCCGATTCACTCAAAGTGCTTGAGGGTTGTCTGCTTGAGGGTGGACTTCGTGACTGTAAGCCCGGTGATGTGTTCCAGTTCATGCGTCAGGGATATTTCTGCGTTGACAAGAACAGTACACCTGATAATATCGTGATAAACAGAACGGTAGCCTTGAACTCATCATGGGGTAAATAATTTTAAATTTAACAGCGGATATGCTCTTTTGTGCATATCTGCTGTTTTTATTGCATTTTTCTCTATGTCGGGTTATTATATGATACGGAGGTGACGGCATGAAGAAGAACTATCAGCTCGAGCTGGATAAAGAAATTGAAAAGATAACAGAGTTGGGCGAATTGCCGTCGCTGTTACTTCACAGTTGTTGCGGTCCGTGCAGTAGTTATGTGCTTGAGTATTTGTCAAAACACTTTATGGTAACGGTACTGTATTTTAATCCGAATATCTATCCCGAAGAGGAGTATCTGCACAGACTCAGGGAGCAGGAGCGTATAATCGCAGAGCTTCCTGTTGAGAACAAGGTTTCGCTCATGGAGAGTGAATATAATTACAACGATTTTCTTGGTATAGCCAAAGGCTATGAGCTTGAGCGTGAGGGTGGAGCAAGATGCGATAAATGTTTCAGACTCCGCCTTGAAAAGACCGCACAGCTTGCGGCAGAACATGGATTTGACTATTACACAACAACACTGTCTGTAAGTCCGCATAAAAATTCGCAGCTTCTCAATCTTATCGGCGAGGAGTTCGGTGAGAAGTACGGAGTTGCACATCTTCCTGCTGACTTCAAGAAACGCGAGGGATATAAGCGTTCTATCGAACTGTCAAAGCAGTATGATTTGTATAGGCAAAATTACTGTGGTTGTGAGTTTTCACTGCGTCAGGCACAGGAACAGCAAAAGTAAACAGAAAAGAATTTTACAATTGTTTTGTGTTACTATATAATAGTATGGTAAAAACTGATTTAGGGATGTGATGGTGTGAAGCTTACCCGTCCGAGAATCGGAATGAGGACGGTGAAAACGGGAGTAGCGGTGCTTTTGTGCATGATAATTTTTCCGCTGCTTACGTTAGCCGCACAGCAGATACCTCAGGATTCTGCACCTATAGTCAGGGTGTTTCGGTTTCTGCTCAACAGAGAGTCTCCGATATTTGCATGTATAGCTTCGGTAATTGTTATGCAGTCTACTGTTGAAAGCTCCTTAAAGCTAGGGACAAGCCGAGTTAAGGGGACTATTTTTGGCGGTCTGTTCGGGTTACTCTTTTTATATCTTGATATGCTTGTGCCTAACAGGGTGCTCAATTTTCTGTTTGTTATTGCGGGAGTGGTGTTCATAATCTGCTTCTTTAATGTTATAAGTTCACCGCAGTCTACAGCCATCGGTTTGGTTACGTTTCTGATAATAATGATAACAACGGACTATGATGACCCGTTTATGTATGCAGTAAACAGAATAATCGACACTGCAATAGGTGTGTTTATCTCCGTTAGCGTAAATTACGGATTGAGAAAACCGAAAAAGCACAAACGGGGTGCGGAGGTAGCCAATGAAGATAACCAGAACGGATAACTGTACTCTGACTGTAGACATTCACGGTATGCGTGAGCGGGATGCAAAGTTCCGCCTTGAGAGCCTTATTGACGGCGGTTCATCCGAGATAACGCGGCTTATTGTTATACACGGATTTAATAACGGACAGGTTTTGAAAAACCTTGTTGCATCGGGCTTGGAGACAGACAGAATAAAGAGGATAGAGAACGGTCAGAATTCCGGTCAAACAGTGATCATACTTAAAAAATAAAGCAGGCATAGAACTTTTTCTATGCCTGCTTTATTTTTGGGAAATAATTATAAAAATTTTTTAAAAAAGGTGTTGACAAAATAAAAAAAGTGTGATTAAATAATAACAGTAACTATTACTATTTAGGAGGTGTGCATATGAGACACTCAGCACAGCGTGATACAATACTACGAATCGTCAAAGATGCGCACGACCATCCGACAGCCGATACAATATATTCAAGGGTGCGTGAGGAGATACCGAACATCAGCTTGGGTACTGTGTATCGAAATCTTAAAAGCCTCTCTGATATGGGTGAGGTTGACACCATGGAAACTCTCGATAAGAGTATACATTATGATGGCAACACAGTTACACACCGTCATTTCATATGCAGGGAATGTTCGCATATAATTGATTTGTTCTTTGAGTGTAAACTTCCCGAAGAACTTAACGGTTTGGGACTGTTGGTTGAAAGTCAAAAAACCATCTACTACGGACTTTGTCCGGACTGTCAGAGACAAAAAGCGCAATAAGACACGCAAGGGTTATTCCCCGCCGTGTTTTATAATATAAAATTTAAAAATATTATTTTTGAAGGAGACTACCATTATGAAAAAGTTTGTATGTTCAGTATGCGGTTATGTACATGAGGGAGATTCAGCTCCCGAGTTTTGCCCCCAGTGCAAAGTTCCTGCTTCAAAATTTGTTGAGCAGAAGAGCGACGAAATGACTTGGGCAGCAGAGCACGTTGTAGGCGTTGCTCAGGGTGTAAGCGAAGAGATTATTGAGGGCCTCAGAGCTAACTATATGGGTGAGTGCACAGAGGTTGGTATGTATCTTGCAATGGCGAGAGTTGCTCACAGAGAGGGTTATCCCGAGATTGGTCTCTATTGGGAGAAGGCAGCTTACGAAGAGGCAGAGCATGCTGCAAAGTTTGCAGAGCTTCTCGGTGAGGTTATCACTGACAGCACAAAGAAGAATCTTGAGATGAGAGTAGAAGCTGAAAACGGTGCAACCGCAGGTAAGTTTGAGCTTGCAAAGATGGCCAAAGAGCAGGGCCTTGACGCTATCCACGACACAGTACATGAGATGGCACGTGACGAAGCAAGACACGGCAAGGCATTCGCAGGACTTCTTCAGAGATATTTTGGCTGATAAACGGAGAATAAGTTTCTCTCATGCATAAATCAAACCCCATAAGTGGCTGCAATGCAACCGCTTATGGGGTTATGTTTAAATATTCTTAAGTCTGTCGTATTCTTCTTGGGTAATCTCAATTACTCTTCCGTGTTTAAAACCGTAGGGGAAAGTAAACTGTTCAGGCACACGTTTGAAGTTGGCGTCTCCGGCTTCCCCTGACACGAAAGGGACATATCCCATTTTTTCTTTTTCGCAGCCGAAGAAGTCGAGCATCAGACACCATTTGCCGTCGGGCAGGGTGTAGACGGTTGGACCTTCATATGAGCCGGGTTGCTCTATTTCTTTATCCATATAGATTTCAAAAGCTTCGTCGTGCTCGAACGGGCCGTACAGATTCTTTGAGATTGCGTGCATGTTCATCGGCGGATGCTCGGCATTCTTATAAAAAAGGTGGTATGTGTCACCGACTTTTGTTATATGCGAGTCGAGAATCTCGTTGTCCTTTGTGAAATAGAGTTTCGGCTCTGAAAAGGTTTCGAAATCTTTTGTTGTACTGCAGTAAATTGACATGTGGCTGAAGTTGTCTTCTGCTATTGTTGAACCCCAGTGGACAAGATACTCTTCGTTTTCTTCATTGAAGAAAACTTCGGGTGCCCAGAGACAGCCAAAATCGTCTCTGCCCATATAGGCAAGCTTTTCTTCTGAAAAGTTGACCAGGTCATCGGTCTTCCATATGCGAAGACACTTGCTGCCCGTGCGGTTGACATTATGCCAATCCACTCTGTACTGTTCATCCATTCTGTATGCAATGCTTAAGTCAGTTGTGATGATTACAAAACCGCCGGTATGAAGTCTTACAATTTCAATGTCACGGCATCCTTTTTCTCCCAAGGTACTTGTGAGAATAGGTTTTCCGTTGTTAACCTGCTCCCAATTGTAGCCGTCGGGGCTTATTCCAAAATAGACCTGTTCGCCGTCGGGAGTGATTTTTTCTTTAAAGTGTGCGAAAAGATAGGGCATGGTATTCTCCTTAATCTCTGCAGTTGCAGTGCGAATCACCCTTCTGGCGGTTGTGTTCATTGTCGAGGGTGCTCGAAATAGCGATTCTGCGAATGATGTTTTTGACTGTTATATCAAGCTCACTGTTTTCGGAATAATCAGCCTCAAAAGCAAAATCGACTCTGTTATGATAAAGCAGGTCGCTGACTCCCTCAAGCTGCTTCTTCTCGTTGTTGTGTACGGCTATAGAACAGCCGCCGTAAGCCTTGACCATTTTCATGCAGGGGACGTCCGAGAGTCCGTCACCGATATAGAGCATGTTGGAAAACGGCACTCTGCGGTTTTCGTCGGGAGTAGAACGGTTGAGGTCTACATCGTTTGAAACATCGAGAACGCCTTTGTTTATTCTGTAGACAAACTGTGTTTTTGAGGTGTAGTTTACGGCAGTCTTGGGCCAGATTGCCTCTCCGTTTTCGTCATAGAGGAATTCGCAGGCGAAAATCTCTTTAAAACAGTTTCCGACTTTCGAGCCCTCGATTATCTCTTTAAGGCCCGAGGACAGCACATAGTGCTCAACCTTTATACCGTTTTCTTCACCGAACTTATTCAGACGGTCAAACCACTCGGGAAGCCCGGGGAAGAACTCGATTGAACTGCCGCACTGCAGAACGCTTTCTTTAGTCAGGGGGACGCCGATGTCGTGCGACTTCTTAATCATTATATACATGTATGATAAAATCTTGTCCATGTGTTCCGCGTCGGCATAGCCGTTTGCGAGTTTCCAAAAGTCAGGGCCGCTCATTCCGACACTCGGAATAAACTGATATTCCTGCATATCTTTGGGGCACAGTGTTTTATCAAAGTCATAAAGTATTGCGGCTATCGGTAAATTTTCATTCATACAGATGCACCTCCGTTACTTCTGATAAAATTCTATCAAAAAAATATTTTTAAATCAACACTTGCGGTGTTATTTATTGTTTGTTTTGCGGTTGGAAATATAGCGGAGGATTCTACGCCTGAATAGCAAAGGTTTTGAAAGTGCGGATGTATAATTTTTGGAGTGAAAGAAGTTTAAGAATGAAGCTTCAGTGTTATGTACAGACTTTACTTTTATTTGCGTACATGATAAGATAAAAGGGCAGGTTGCAGATGTTCTGTCTGTTTACGGCAGTAACTGCGACGTACCCTTTGCGGTGCGTCTATTTTTATATAAAGAAGTGATTTTTTTGAAAATCAGAGGCCTTCAAAAGTTAACATTGCTCGACTTCCCCGGTAAAACAGGTTGTACGGTATTCCTGGGTGGCTGTAATTTCCGCTGTCCGTTTTGTCAGAATTCCGAGCTTATTCTTCCGGGTGCTGTTTCCTACGAAATCAGCCAAGAGGAATTTTTCTCATTCCTGAAAAAGCGTTCAGGTATTCTTGACGGTGTATGTGTCAGCGGCGGAGAGCCTCTTGCGAGTGTGGGAGTTGAAGATTTTATAGCTCGCATAAAGGATATGGGTTATCTTGTAAAGCTCGATACCAACGGAGCGTTTCCCGATAAGCTTAGGACTATTGCGGAGAAAAAGCTTATAGACTATGTGGCTATGGATATTAAAAATTCCCCGTCGGGGTATGCTGATACTGTCGGTCTGAAAGATTTTGATATGGCTCCCATATATGAGAGTGTGGATTTTTTGATGAACGGCAGTTTGGATTTTGAGTTCAGAACGACTGTTGTAAAGCAACTTCATACAGCAGAGAACTTTTTAGAGATAGCCCAATGGCTTAAGGGCGATGAAAAATATTTCCTGCAGCAGTTCAAGGATTCTCAGTTTGTTCTGCAAAAAGGCCTGTGTGCCTATGAAAATGACGAGCTTTTGGCGATGCTTGACATAGTACGTCCCTATATACCTTGTGTTCAGGTACGCGGTATATAGATATGTTGTGTACATCTTGGGGATAAAAATAAAAAAATACACAATATATTGTGATTTTTCTATTGACAACCACATCCAGTATATGTATAATTGTTCTCAGACACCTTTGGTGAAAGGCAAACAGAAAAAAGAAACAGGAGGAGAATTATGTACCAGGTAATTAAAAGAGACGGCGCTCTTGCAGAGTTTGATATAGCAAAAATTTCTGCGGCAATAACTAAAGCTTTTGAAGCGCAAAATAAACAGTATCACCCCAGCGTAATCGATTTGCTCGCCCTTAAAGTAACATCCGACTTCGAGGGTAAGATAAAGAACGACCTTATCCCCGTTGAGGATATTCAGGACAGCGTTGAGTCTGTACTTATCCAGGCCGGTTATGACGATGTTGCAAAGGCATACATCCTTTACAGAAAACAGCGTGAAAAGGTCAGAAACATGAAGTCCACCATCCTTGACTACAAGGCTCTTGTGGACAGCTATGTTAAGGTTTCGGACTGGCGTGTTAAGGAAAACTCCACCGTCACATATTCAGTCGGCGGACTTATCCTGAGCAACAGCGGTGCTATCACAGCTAACTATTGGCTCTCCGAAGTTTACGACAACGAAGTAGCCAATGCTCACCGCAGCGGTGATATTCACATTCACGACCTTTCCATGCTCACAGGTTACTGTGCAGGTTGGTCATTAAAACAGCTTATCCAGGAAGGCCTCGGCGGCGTACCCGGAAAGATAACTTCTTCTCCCGCAAGCCACCTTGCATCTCTTTGCAATCAGATGGTAACCTTCCTCGGAATCATGCAGAATGAGTGGGCAGGTGCTCAGGCATTCTCATCATTCGATAACTATCTTGCTCCCTTCGTTAAGGTGGACAATCTCTCATACCGTGAGGTTAAAAAGTGCATTGAGTCCTTCATTTTCGGTGTAAACACACCGAGCCGTTGGGGTACTCAGGCTCCCTTCTCAAACATCACTCTTGACTGGACAGTTCCCAACGACCTTGCAGAGCTTAACGCTATCGTAGGCGGCAAGGAGATGGACTTCAAGTATAAAGACTGTAAGAAAGAAATGGATATGATAAACAAGGCGTTTATCGAGACGATGATCGAGGGTGACGCCAACGGACGAGGATTCCAGTATCCCATTCCGACATACTCCATTACATCTGACTTTGATTGGTCTGATACCGAGAACAACCGTCTTCTCTTCGAGATGACAGCAAAGTACGGTACTCCCTATTTCTCAAACTATATCAACAGCGACATGGAGCCCAGCGACATTCGAAGCATGTGCTGCCGTCTGCGTCTTGACCTTCGTGAGCTTCGCAAGAAGTCCGGCGGCTTCTTCGGCAGCGGTGAGAGCACAGGTTCTGTCGGCGTTGTTACAATCAATATGCCGAGAATCGCATATCTTGCAGAAGACGAGGCAGATTTCTATAACCGTCTTGATAAGCTTATGGACATCTCTGCACGTTCACTCAGCGTAAAGCGTACGGTTATCACAAAGCTTCTTGAAGAGGGTCTCTATCCCTACACAAAGCGTTATCTTGGCACATTTGAGAACCATTTCTCAACAATCGGCCTTATCGGCATGAACGAAGTCGGTCTTAACGCAAAGTGGCTCAGAGCTGATATGACTCACGAGAAGACACAGCAGTTTGCAAAAGAGGTTCTTGACCATATGCGTGAGCGCGTTTCCGATTATCAGGAGCAGTACGGCGACCTGTATAACCTTGAGGCAACACCTGCTGAGTCGACAACTTACCGTTTTGCAAAGCACGATGTTGCTCAGTATCCTGACATCATCACAGCTGCTAAGGATGGCGGTACACCTTACTACACTAACAGCTCACATCTTCCTGTTGACTTCTCAGAGGACATCTTTGAGGCTCTTGACATCCAGGATGATTTGCAGACAAGATACACATCGGGCACAGTTTTCCATGCTTTCCTTGGCGAGAAGTTGCCCACATGGACATCAACTGCGGCATTAGTCAAGAAGATTGCTGAAAACTATAAGCTTCCCTACTACACCATTTCTCCGACATATTCGGTATGTAAGGACCACGGATATATTTCCGGCGAGCACTTTACCTGCCCGACATGCGGCGGAAACGCAGAAGTTTACAGCAGAATCACAGGCTATTATCGTCCCGTTCAGAACTGGAACGACGGTAAGACTCAGGAGTACAACGACAGAAAGGTTTATGACATTGAAAACTCCAAATTGAGCGGAGAGCGTACAGTTTCTCATGTTGTTGCCGATGCTGATGAAGTGGCAGCAGAGACTTCGTGTGCAGACAGCGATGCAAAGGTTATGCTCTTCACAACCAAGACCTGCCCCAACTGTAAGGTAGCGGATACTCTGCTTCAGAAGGCCGGAATAGCCTTTGAAAAGGTTGACGCAGAGGACAATGCACAGCTTTCGCAGGAGCTTGGAATCAGACAGGCACCCACACTTGTCGTACTCAACGGCGATAAGTATGAGACCTTTGCGAATGTTTCAAACATTAAAAGGTTTATTGAGCAATCATAATTTAATTAGGTTGCGAAAAACGGATAAAATATAAATCGAAAAATCGTGCAACGCAGTGAGCTAAAAGCAGTCGACCTGCTGTTGTGCGATTTTTTCGACGGTTTAAGAAGGTAAGATTATGAAGCAATATGATATTGTAATAGTCGGAGCAGGTACAGCAGGCCTGACAGCCGCAGTGTATGCTTTGAGAGCCGGAAAAAGCGTTCTGGTAACGGAGGGTGAGGCTTTCGGAGGTCAGATAACCTCATCTCCAAGGGTGGAAAACTATCCGGGCATAGCGAGCATCAGCGGTAATGAGTTTGCTGATAGTCTTGTTTCTCAGGCAATAGCACTCGGTGCTGACGTTGAGTTTGAGAAAGTAGAGAAAATAATTGACGGCACACAAAAAACCGTTATCACCGATTCAAACAGCTATTCCTGCAAGTGCGTTATTATTGCCACGGGTGCCAAGCACAGACCGCTGGGTATAGACCGCGAGGAGGAATTCTCAGGTATGGGCGTATCCTACTGTGCGGTATGCGACGGAGCGTTTTATAAAGGACGTGAAGTAGCCGTTGTCGGCGGCGGAGACAGTGCTTTGCAGTCGGCCATTTTCCTTTCGGCCTATTGCTCAAAGGTAACGCTCATTCACCGTCGCAATGAGTTCAGAGGTGAAAAGGCTCTGGTTGATACGCTTAACTCGAAAGATAATGTATCCATGTTGCTCGAAAGCGAAGTAGCAGAGCTTGTCGGTGACGCAGAGCTGAAAGCCGTCAAAGTAAAAACGGGCTCGGGCGAAATAAAGGAGTTGCCTGTCAGCGGACTGTTTGTTGCCGTCGGTCAGATGCCTGACAACAAAGCGTTTGCGGATGTTGTAAATCTCGACGGTTCAGGATATATCATAGCTGATGAGGACTGCGAAACGGGTGCGGCAGGCATTTACACCGCAGGCGATTGCCGTACAAAGCAGGTGCGACAGCTCACAACCGCTGCAGCTGACGGTGCAGTTGCAGCTCTGGCTGCGTGCAAGTATATAGACAGACTTTAAAAATGAAACGCTTTTTCCCTGGTATTACCGTGCAGGGAGAAAGCGTTTTTTGTGTATTTGAAATATTGACTTTTTCAAAGGTTATATAGTAGGATGTATTTGGAATATAAATATTTTGTTGTGAGGTGATACTGTGAAAAAGTTAATTTCTGTTTTGCTGACTGTTGCACTTGTATTAACTATGGGTGCTCCGGTTTATGCGGCACAAAACGGGGACGGTACTGAAACTTCAGAGCCCAGAGAAGCACTCTTCAGGTATATGTTCAAGCTTTTCAGTAGAGAAGAAACAGAGGCACTTTCTGACAAGATAGCACAAGAAGCGAAATATAAAATTATAGTAGTGTATGGTGATATACAGACTGTAATGGTGTGTGTTAAAATCAGTGACAATCCGCAGATAAGCAATGCTGTTGTTTTAAGTAAGTCCGTGCGAAAAATATATAAACACACAGAGGAGCTGACGGCTGATTTAGATGGCACGGTTGTATTGCTCACTCCTAATCGCCTGGCAGGTGAACTTGCTTTGCATATGTATGCGTGTATGTATATGCTGATGTTTGAGTGGACCGGCAGGTGGGAGAATTTTGATGCCAGATACCACCAATTTGACGTTGCCGAATTGGACCTTGACGAGGAAAGACTTCCGGAAGGCCTGATGAATTTCGTAGGATTTATGCTTCATATATTCGGGTCGTTAGGTTAAAATAAGCGGTCAGGGGCTGTTTTTTAACAGCCCCTTATTTTATGCACAGGGTTTTCACCTTGGCTCCCCTGCGGACAGTTTTGGCTGTCACCGTCGGCACACCTGTGCTTGTTGTAAGGGCAAACCCTCATAAACATGATATGCCGTTAAGGTTAAATCGGACAGCCGTTTTTATTTTTTATGTAAAAATTTGATTTTTGTGTAAAATAAAAGCACAAATTGCGAAAAGCTTGACAACGGGACTTGCTGTGAGATATAATTATGCTCCAAACTCGCCCGGGCAGAAAGGAAGTGATAAGCCGTGGGTAAAGCGGAAGAAAAAAAGGCTGTAGCCCAGAACAAAAAGGCATATCACGACTATTTTGTGCTCGACAAGTTTGAGGCGGGAATTGAGCTTTTCGGCACTGAAGTCAAATCTATAAGGCAGGGTAAACTTAACCTCAAGGATTCGTGGTGCTCTATTAAGGACGGCGAAATTTTTGTCCACGGAATGCACATCAGTCCGTATGAGCACGGCAATATTTTTAACCGTGACCCTATGCGTGTACGCCGACTTCTTATGCATAAGCGTGAGATAATGCGACTTTTAGGCCAGACCAAGCAGGAAGGTTTGACGCTCATACCGTTAAGTATATATTTTAACAAGGGTAAAGCAAAGCTTGAACTTGGTTTGTGTAAAGGTAAAAAGCTTTACGATAAGCGAGAGACCGCCGCTAAAAAAGATGCTGCACGCAATATTGAACGCAGCATGAAAAATTATTAATATGGGGATGAAAGGATTTCGACGGGGAGGATGAACCTCGGTAAGCGAGCAGCGGTGCGGGACCGCTATAAAATCCGCAACGTTTAAATAATAAACGACAATAAAACAGTTTTAAAAGCTGCTTAAATAGCAGCCGTCTTTGCCGGGAGTACTGCGGCTCGGTATAAGGCGTCGATTAGCAGTGAACGTGCACGGGTGAGTGTTTCGTAACCCGTCATGAATAACGGGACTACTAAGGTGTCGAGCCTGCCTGACGGCGCGGCACTGAGGGAATGTTAAAAGACAGGCTACGCTCGTAGAAAGCTGTGGGAATTGCTTTTCGGACGCGGTTTCGATTACCGCCATCTCCACCAAAATAAAAACTCCGATTTTAATCGGGGTTTTTATTTTTAATTCAGGTAATCGAAACCGCATAGTCCATCTTTTGCGTCAGCAAAAGGGACATAAAATGCGAAAGGTTGCGAAGCAACGAACGAAGCGAAGCTTCGATTACCGCCATCTCCACCAAAAAATAAAAGCTCCGAATTCAATCGGGGCTTTTATTTTTGGTATTTGCAAATTTTTTATTTTATAATATCCAGCACATCCGCTAAGGTGTCAACGATATAGTCAGCGCCGGCTGTTTCGAATTCTTCACGTGAGCCGTATCCGCCTTGAAGTACACATACGCACTTTATTCCCGCACCGTGTGCACCCTCAACGTCATAACAGCGGTCTCCGACCATGAGTACGGAGCTTTTGTCGGTAACGTTGAGTCTCTCCATGGCATCGGTTATGATGCCGATTTTGTTTGTGTGTGGTTTGCCGAAATCGGCACCCGATACGCAGTCGAAATATTCTTTGAGTTCAAAGCGTTCAATGATTCTGTTGAGAAAAACTTCAGGCTTTGATGAGCCTACACCTATCTTTATGCCGAGCTTTTTAAGTTCCTTGAGAGTGCTTACCGTGTCATTGAAAAACTGAAGTTCATACACGCCCTTTTCGGAGTAGTACTCGCGGTATTTCTTTACAGCTTCTGTGCTGAGGTTGCCCGTGATGCCACACTGGTTTTCAAAGCTTACCTCTAAAGGGGGCCCTACGAAAGTCTTAAGTTTTTCGAGCGGCAACTCGTCAAAGCCGATGCTTTTTAAAGCATATTGTATTCCTGCGAAAACACCCTTGCCTGTATCGGCCAAAGTGCCGTCGAAGTCAAAAATAATTGTATTATACATTACTATATCTCCTGTTTTAAATTGCCCAATTATCTTACCACAAAACTTTTTGATTTACAACCGAGAAGCATTATGATATACTAATTATTTGATATATAGGTATTTTTAAGGGTATTAATTGAAAGGAAGTAACCGACTATGGAATACAATTTTTCTGATAAAATTTCATCGCTGAAGCCGTCGGCTATCAGAGAGATTTTGAAAGCAACTTCATTGCCGGGAATGATTCCCTTTGCGGCAGGCAACCCTGCACCTGATGCATTCCCTGTTTCCGAAGTTCAAGCTATAGCTGCTGATATACTTGCAAACCGTCCGATAGAGGCTTTGCAGTACGGAGTAACAGAGGGCTACGCACCTCTTATAGCGGCAGTTACTAAAAGAATGAAAGAGAAATATGATATAGTCAAAGAGTTCGACTCTGTTATTATAACCAGCGGTGCTCAGCAGGTAATGGACTTGTCGACAAAGGTTCTTTGCAATGAGGGTGATGTTGTTATCTGTGAGAATCCGTCGTTTATCGGCTCGCTCAACTGCTTCCGTTCATACAATACAAAGCTTGTCGGCGTATCTGTCGAGGCAGACGGAATGAATATGGAAGAGCTTGAAAAGGCTCTGAAAGAGAACGAGAATGCAAAGTTTATCTATACTATTCCGAATTTCCACAACCCCGCAGGTGTTACGATGTCGCTTGAAAAGCGTAAGAAGCTCTATGCCCTTGCTAAAGAGTATGGCGTGATGATTCTTGAGGATAACCCTTACGGCGACTTGCGTGTAGCAGGCGAGGATATTCCGAGCATCAAGAGCCTTGATGAGGATGGAATTGTTATTTATTCAGGTTCTTTCTCGAAGATTCTTGCACCCGGAATCCGTGTCGGATTCACGGTTGCACCGTCCGAGGTCATAGCTAAGATGACAGTCGGTAAGCAGGCTGTTGACGTACATACCACGCAGTTTATGCAGATGGTCGTTGCCGAGTGGATGACAAAATGTGATGTTGATGCACACATTGAAAAGATACAGGCAATCTACCGCAAGAAGCTCAATCTTATGTGCGATATGATTGACAGCGAGCTCGGCGATGCCGTAAGCTATGTACGTCCCGAGGGTGGCTTGTTTATCTGGTGCGAGCTGCCTGAAGATGTCAACGCGCTGGAGTTTGTAAAACGAAGTGCTGAAAATATGGTCGCTCTCGTTCCCGGCACTGCATTTTTGACCGACACCGCAGGAAAGAGCAATGCAGTGCGTCTTAACTTCTCAACACCCGCCGACGACAAGATTGTTGACGGCATGAAGATAATCGGAAAAGTCCTCAAAGAGATGAGAGGCTGAAAGGAGACACAATGGAAAATAACACACAACGACGCCCACGTGTTTTAAGTGCAATACAGCCGACAGCTATTCCTACTATCGGCAACTATCTCGGAGCCTTACGCAATTGGAAGGCTATGAGTGATGATTATGACTGTGTTTATGCGGTTGCAGACCTGCATGCCATAACCGTACGTCAGGACCCTGCAACCCTCAGACGTCAGACACTTGAGGCTTTTGCTCTGCTTTTATCAATCGGACTTGACCCTGAAAAGAATGTAATGTTTATTCAGAGTCAGGTCAACACACATTCACAGCTTGCATGGATTCTTGACTGCTATACTCAGTTCGGCGAGGCATCAAGAATGACCCAGTTTAAAGATAAGTCGCAAAAGCACGCAGATAATGTAAACGTCGGTCTGTTCACATACCCTGTGCTTATGGCTGCTGATATTCTGCTCTATCAGGCAAACTTTGTTCCCATTGGTGCTGACCAGAAACAGCATCTTGAAATAACAAGAGATATCGCTGAGCGATTCAACGGAATCTACGGCAACACCTTTACCATTCCCGAAGCATTTATCGGCAAGGTTGGTGCAAGGGTAATGTCGCTGCAGAATCCTACTCAGAAGATGTCAAAATCAGACCCCAATCCGAAAGCATCGGTTTCAATTCTTGACACTCCCGAGGCTATAATGAAGAAGTTTAAGAGTGCGGTTACAGACTCTGAGGCAGTAGTACGCTACGGTGAGGGTAAGGACGGTATAAACAACCTTATGTCCATCTACTCATGCTGCACAGGCAAGAGCTTTGAGGAGATTGAAAACGAATTCGCAGGCAAGGGCTATGGCGATTTCAAAGTAAGTGTTGCAGAGGCAGTTATCGAGGAGCTTACACCTGTGCGTGAACGTTTCAACGAGCTTATAACCGACAAAGCGTATCTCATGGAGTGTGCCGCAAAGGGTGCCGATATGGCACAGAGAATCTCACAGCGTACACTTGATAAGGTTATGAGGAAGGTTGGCTTTCTTCAACAAAAGTAAAAAGTTGTAAAAAATAAAAGGGTTTTGTCTGCACTTTTTTGTGACAAAGGGATAAAGTGAATAAAAAGTGAATAAAACCCTTGATTTTTTGAATATTGGCTGTATAATTGGTGTATATTAAAGAATACTCGGAGGTAAATACATATGAAAGAGATAAAAAAGGTCGTACTCGCATATTCAGGCGGACTTGATACATCCATTATTATTCCGTGGCTTAAAGAGAACTACAACAACTGTGAAGTTATCGCAGTTTCAGGTGACGTCGGCCAGGGTACAGAGCTTGAGGGACTTGAGGAGAAGGCTATTAAAACAGGTGCATCCAAGCTCTATATCGAGGATTTGAGAAAAGAGTTTGTTGAGGATTACATCTTCCCGACACTTAAAGCAGGTGCTGTCTATGAGAAGGATTATCTTCTCGGCACATCCTTTGCACGTCCGATAATCGCAAAGAGAATCGTTGAGATTGCAAAGGCTGAAGGTGCTGATGCTATCTGCCACGGCTGCACCGGTAAGGGTAATGACCAGGTTCGTTTTGAGCTTACAATAAAGGCATTTGCTCCCGAGATGGAGATTATCGCCCCTTGGCGTATTTGGGATATCAAATCTCGTGAGGAAGAAATTGAGTACGCTGAGGCAAGAAACATACCTCTTAAGATAAACCGTGAAACAAACTATTCTAAGGACAAGAACCTCTGGCACCTTTCACACGAAGGTCTTGACCTTGAGAATCCCGCAAACGAGCCTCAGTACAATAAGCCCGGCTTCCTTGAGCTTGGCGTATCTCCTGAGCAGGCTCCTGATAAGCCGACCTATGTAACCATCAGCTTTGACAAGGGTGTTCCTGTAGCACTTGACGGCGAGAAGATGGACGGCGTTACAATGATTGAGAAGCTCAACAAAATCGGCGGTGAGAACGGTATCGGTCTTGCAGATATAGTTGAGAACAGACTTGTCGGCATGAAGTCCAGAGGCGTTTATGAGAATCCCGCAGGTGCTATCCTCTACAGAGCACACGAGGTTCTTGAAACAATTACTCTTGACAGAGATACGCAGCACTATAAGGAGCAGGTTGCTCTTCGTTATGCAGAGCTTGTATACTTCGGCCAGTGGTTCACCACTCTCAGAGAGTCTCTTGACGCTTTTGTTGACAAGACTCAGGAGCGTGTAACAGGTGATGTTAAGCTCAAGCTCTACAAGGGCAATATCATCAACGCAGGTGTAACTTCTCCGTATTCACTTTACAGCGAAGCTTTCGCAACATTTGATGAGGACGAGGTTTACAACCAGAAGGATTCTGCAGGCTTTATCAACCTCTTCGGACTTCCGATTAAGGTTAAGGCTATCCTTGACGCTGAGAGAGAGGCTAATAAATAATGAAGCTCTGGGCAGGACGCTTCAGCAAGGAAGCAGATAAAAAAACAAATGATTTCAACTCCTCAATAAAGACGGACAGCCGTATGTTTAACGAGGATATTGACGGCAGCATAGCGCATGCGTCTATGCTTGCCGCCCAAGGGATAATCACAAAAGAGGACTGTGAGAGTATTCTCAAAGGTCTTTCGGATATAAGAAATGATATTATTTCCGGTGATTTGCTCATAGACCCCGATGCAGAGGATATACATACTTTTATAGAGGGCGAGCTTACAAAGCGTATCGGCTCTGCAGGTAAGCGTCTGCACACGGGACGTAGCCGTAATGATCAGGTCGCACTCGATATAAGACTGTACCTCAAAAGGGACGTCCCGCAGGTGACAAAGCTTGTTGAGGAGCTTATTGAAACTCTTGACGGCAAGGCTAAAGAGTACGAAAAGGCTATCATGCCGGGCTATACACATCTACAGCGTGCACAGCCGATAACCTTTGCGGCACATGTGGGTGCATATACTCAGATGCTTCAACGTGACCTCGGACGTTTTGAAGATGCTCTTGAAAGAATGAATTTTTCACCGCTCGGCTCGGGCGCTCTTGCGGGCACAACCTATCCGCTCGACCGTCAGATGACAGCGGAGGCGCTCGGCTTCTACGGCTATACAGAGAATACTCTTGACGGTGTATCGGACAGAGATTTCTGCCTTGAACTGCTTTCAGCCTGTTCTATTCTTATGGTTCATCTCTCACGTCTTTGTGAAGAGGTAATCATGTGGTGCTCATGGGAGTTCAAGTTTGCAGAGCTTGACGATGCATTCTCAACAGGATCAAGCATTATGCCGCAGAAAAAGAATCCCGACATAGCGGAGCTTGTCCGTGGTAAGGCAGGACGTGTTTTTGGTGACCTTACAGGATTGCTTGCAGTCATGAAAGGCTTGCCACTTGCATATAACAAGGATATGCAGGAGGACAAGGACGCCATCTTTGACGGACTTGATACCGTTAAGATGTGCCTTACAGCACTCACTCCTATGATTGCTACCATGCGTATGATTCCCGAAAATATGCGCAAGGCTGCAGCCGGCGGATTCATAAACGCAACCGATTGTGCGGACTATCTTGTCTCAAAGGGATTGCCTTTCAGAGATGCATATAAAGCAACCGGTGAACTTGTCGCTCTTTGCATTGATAAAAAGACAACTCTCGAAGAGCTTCCCATAGAGGAATACAAAAAGATTTGCGAACTTTTTGACGAGGGTGTTTACGAAGCAATAAAGCTCGAAACCTGTGTCGCCAGACGCGGATTTTAATTTATATCACGTGTCCTGAACGCCTTTTGCGACCGAACTCGTGTATAACGATACACGTCGGGTCGCAAAAAACGTCCACTACACGCAATCTAAATCAAAATCAAGATTTTGAGCCATATCACGCACATTGAACGATTTTTTTGCCCAAGCTCGCGTATAATAATACGCTTCAAGGCAAAAGAAAAACTACAATAAACAAAATTAAAGCAGCGGCGTTTAGCCATTTGTTTAGGCTACGGCGCTGCACTCGTTTTTGACAGAAAGGGAGAAAAAGATGAAACATCTTCTTAAGCTTCTTGATTTATCAACAGAAGAAATCATAGGTTTGCTTGACTTTGCTGACAAGCTGAAGTACGAGCTTAAAAACGGAATTCCGCATCCGATTCTCAGCGGAAAAACACTCGGCATGATTTTCTCAAAGTCATCCACAAGAACCCGTGTTTCTTTTGAAAGCGGAATGTTCCAGCTCGGCGGTCACGCACTGTTCCTGAGTGCATCGGATATGCAGATTGGCCGTGGCGAACCTGTTGAGGATACTGCACGTGTACTTTCAAGATATATTGACGGTATAATGATTCGTACTTTCGACCAGGCGGAGGTGGAGGGTCTTGCAAGTGCAGGCTCCATCCCCGTAATCAACGGTCTTACTGATTTTTGCCATCCGTGCCAGGTGCTTGCTGACCTGATGACTATCAGAGAGTACAAGGGCGAGCTTGAGGGCAGAAAACTTTGCTACATAGGCGATGGCAACAACATGGCAAACTCTCTTATCGTTGGCGGACTTAAGACGGGTATGAAAGTATCTATAGCTACTCCTAAGGGTTATGAGCCATGGCAGGAAGTTCTTGATTTTGCAAAAGATTATCCTAACTTCACCCTGACTACCGACCCGATTGAGGCTGCTGCCGATGCTGATGCAGTTTACACCGATGTTTGGGCATCCATGGGTCAGGAGGCAGAAGCTGCAAAACGCCGTGCGGCATTTGCAGGTGTTTATCAGATAAATGATAAGGTTATGGCATCAGCTAAGTCCGATGCAATTGTGCTTCACTGCTTGCCGGCACATCGTGAAGAGGAGATTACCGCAAAAGTGTTCGAGGCTCATGCAAATGAGATTTTTGATGAAGCAGAAAACCGTTTGCATGCACAAAAGGCAGTCATGGCAACGCTTATGGCAGACTAAAACAAAAAAGAGCACGGATTTCATGAAATCCGTGCTCTTTTATTTAGGTTAATTTAGAAGTGTTTTAAGCTAAAGCACTTGCCAAATAATCTTGAATAAGTACTGATACAATTCCTGCAAGCTTTCCGAGGAAGAGAAGCAGATAACCGCCGCCGGTAGCCAGCGTAGCAACCGCTCTGTCAACACCTGCATCAGCTGCAAATTCAGAGTTTCTGATAGCGAACTGATTAATGGTTACGGTTTCTGTTTCAAAGTTCCAGAGGTCATCTTCGTTAAGTGTAATCATTCTCATACCTCTTGTTACCTCGTTGCCGTATGAGTTATATGTGCACCCGCCGGTGTTTACAATCTTGATTCCGTCGAGTTCGGTTACAAAGGTGTTGATGTGGTCGTGTCCGGAGAAGATACCGAGAACATCGCCACGGGCGACCATTGCATCAAACTGTCCGAAGTTGTAGTAGCCGGGGCAGGGAGGCTCGGAAAGGAAGCCTTCTATAATGTTTTCTGTTTTGGGAAGCATGGAATATATTTTTCCGTTGTTTGTTTTTCTTGTAAGCTCACCCATATCAAAGGGGAATTCATAGAAAAGTGCATCATAGACATCGCCTACGATAATGTGCTGGAATGCAAGAGAGGGAACTTTTCCGCCCGCTGTCTTTTCGAGTGCCTTGCTTGTTTCCTCGTACCATTCAATTTGGTCTTTTGTTACGCAGTCATAGCCGAGTTCATTGCCGTTTGTATCATAAACATAATCACCTGAGTCGAACATCCAGAGATTAAATTTGATTTTGGAGCCGTCAGAGCTGAAAACGGGAAGATTATGAGTTGCTGAGCCGTGGAGCTCAGCTTTTGCATCATAAGCCAGGCAATACTTGCCGCCGTACTTTTGATAAAGCGGGAGAAGCTCATCGTTTGTCATACCATGTTCGTGATCGTGATTGCCGAAAACAAGTGTGAAATAAGTTTCATTTTGAACAAAAATTGAAACAAGCTGTTTGATTGCGGCATCAAGGTCTTTGTAGTCAGCAACTACGTTATCTCCGCCGAGAACAACAATGTCAGGCTGATATTCTTTTATTGATGCATCAATAAACTTGAGCATTGTTTCGTTTGCAGGATATTTATCCTGGCAGTCGGTAAGGTGCATGATCTTAAACTTGCCGTTTTGGTCAAATTTAAGAATGCTTTCGTTTGAAACTGCGAAAACGGATACTGAACATACGCTGAAAAGCATAACAAGTGCAAGAACAGCGGAAATGATACGTTTTTTCATACTATCGTCCTCCTGATAATATAATAAATTACAATAATATTTTATAACAAATGAACTCTCCCGTCAATCAAAACAGTGACTTTATTTTGTTGATTTTGAGTTGCGGATAAAAGAAAACGGAGCCTTGGGCAACCGCCCAAGGCTCTGCTGTTTTTTTATCAATCCGGTTTATATGTATAGGAGAAGCAATGTGAACGCAAGGTTGAACCGCCCATTACATTGAGCCTGAATGCGTTGCCTCGCATCGTTTTGTCGCCTATTTTCATGCTTGATATATAGCCGACGTTTTTGCTCACTGCACTGTCGTGTTCGAGAATGACTATCCATTTTGCAGGGTCGTCCTGAAGAGTTATTTTGTTTGAAGTTGAAGCGTTATAATCTTCAACGAGACTTTTGAGCTCTTCGCTGGACATGGTGAGCGTTCTGATTACGTTGCCCTCGGGGCTTGTCCTGCCGCCCTGCAAGTACGGATATGAACCGCCCCATACGTTTGCACTGGAGGTGGTTTTGCCTGCCGATGTGGCAAAATAGGGTGTCATGGCAGGAGAGCCGTTGTAGGAAAGATATTCGCCCAATACAGCCTTAACAGCCGAGTGAATAGTTGTTCCTTCGTATGCATATGAGGAGTTGAATGCATGGTGAGAGGATGTCATTTTGAAACCTGTGCGTTTAGCGTAGGTGTATATTGCGACAACCTGAGCTTTGAATGCCTCGATATTTGCCGAAGCACCCATTTCCGCACGGGTTGTTTTTGCAAGATATTCAACGAGCGGATATTGTTTACCGTTAAAAGAAACGGTCTGAGGCATGTTTGTGTCTTTTACGATAGACATACCTGATGCATTGTAGTAGTGGAGAAGTATTTTATCATATGTCCAACCGTTTTTTGCATAGGTCATTGCACCGTTCTGGCTCATTCCCGCGCCGTGACCGTAACCGTAAACAGTAAATGTGAAAGTTCCTGTTTTTGATGCGGGTTTTGTAGTGGGAGTGGCGGTAGTGGGCTCCTTTGTGGTGGGTGGAGCAGTCGTAGGCGGACGGGTTGTGATAACGGATGTGGTAGTAGTTGTTGTGAGCAGTGTTGAAAGTTCAGTTAAGGTGCTGAGTTCTGTGGGTAATGAAGAAATCTCATCTGTTGAAGGAACCTGCGTTGTTGAGGAATCATCCTCGGTTGAGTCGAGAGCGTCGGTAGAGGATAGATTTTCCTCAAGTTTATCCGTCGCATTTTCTAACGCACCTATAAGAGCACCTTTAAAAGCACTTAATATATTCCGATTTTCACTCTGATTTTCTGTGGTTTCGACGCTTGTTCCCGTGCCCCCGTCGTTTTTGTTGTAGGCCCTGACGAAGAATGTTACGGCAAGGCTTAAGAGAACTGTGGCAACAAGAGCTAATGCTATTATTACAGCGATTTTTTTGCGAGAGGGTTTGGAGTCCGAATAAATATCATCGCCTGATTCTTCAGCGACGGCTCCCGGAACGATGAATCCGCCGTTTTCGGCATATTCGCCCAACACCTCATAAAGACGGAAAACGCAAGCGTGAATAAACGCTTCCAGCGATTCGCCCTCGCAGCTGTAGATTTTAAATACACGTGCGTTGGATTTGTCTGCAACGCAGATGAACATGAAATATTCGTTTTTGTTTTCGGGTGACATGAACACGCTTGAAAGACTGATACCCAACGGGGCGTTGCTCTCTTTGCGTGCATGGCCTGCAACAGCGGCTATGTAGTCATTTTGCGACATGTTTTTCTTGTCGACATCAGTGTCGAATGAATATATTATGTCGCTGTAATCTTCCGGATTTTCATGGTCCTTAAGTGCGGCAAAAACAAGCGGAGAGCATTTGCTCGTGGCTACTGCCGCCGAGAGGCCTTTCTCTCTCATGAGCTTTACCGTGTTATACGGCAAATCCTGCTCCTCTGAAGGACTTTCCTGCGTGTTTTCGACCTCTACGTTATCAGCATCCTCGGGCACCGTGTCTAAAGGCACGACTATGCCGAGAAAGTTCTGAAGCCCTGCACTGATTTCATTAGCTACGGAGTCGTTCAGTGGCAGGAAAAAGAGAGTTTGAGGTCCTCGTCTTTCAATGAATCCGCAATTCAGTCCGCTTTCGCTCAGGAGTATCTGAGCGGTTTTTGGCATGACTGCGTGATCTTCACTGTCGGTAATACCGCTTTTCTGCAACTGCTCAACAATCTCGGTCCGTACATCTGTCTGTGTTTTGAGGGCTGAAAAGAGCAGTTCTTTTATTGAAAGATATTGGCTGTCAGGTATGGCGAGAATAAGCTCGTCCGACTCAGGTATAGCCTGAGCGAGGGCTGTAAAAAATGTTCGCACATCGCTGAACGCTTCAAAGCTGACGTCACTACAAGTGTACTCGCTGAAGAGCTTCTCGTATGTGTGGCGTGCCTGTGCTTGCACAGGTTGAGCTTCGAACGCCAAAAGTGAAATCTTATTTTTCAAAATTACCACCTAAAAAATTAATTTATGTTATTGAGGATACCATCTTTCGACATCCTTGTAGGGATTCTTAAGACCCTTTTTGTCGTACCAAGCCTGAGGATAGTACGGGTTGGGATTAACCTTTACTTTGGTTTCGTCAATCTCTTCGCTTTCACCGTCGCGCAACATTCTGGCGACAACGACAAGGCGGCCGTGCTCAATATCGTAAAGGCAGGTCGAGAGAGTCAGGAACTTGTCCGTGGGCAAAATATCCACGCCCGTTGTGTAAAGCGACCTTCTGTTAAGCTCTTTAACGTACCCCTCGAAAGATTTCATATTACTTAAATTTGTGAAAATGTAGTTAAAGAAATAGCCGTTATCTTCTGCAGCGACAGCACTTGTGATGAACACGGAGCACACTTTCCATTTGTAATCTTTATAAATTGTGTTGAATTCAATAATCGGATTGTTAAGAAATCCGCGTACATTTCGGTAGTCAAAAAGTTTACTGAAAATCTTGTCCGATGAACGGGTGCTGTGACCGTATATTATGGTATTAAGGTCAAGCGGTTGCAGGGAGTTGTCACAGTTAAGGAACGGATTTCCGAGTTCCGTATACTTGTGGTTAAAGCTCTTTAACAGATAATAGTCATTGTCGTCGGTCTGAAGAATGGGGAACTCGAGACCCAATTTGTCTATTGTAAGCCAGCCGACAAAGTCGGTGTTTTTGGCATATATCTCTGCATATTTGAGCTGCATACCCTCAGGGAAGTCGATATCCGGATATTTTTTCTTTATATCGTCCCAGGTAAGTTCAGCTTCACCTTGCTTTATATCCAATACTTCGCTGATGTCGTTTTCAGCTATGTTCGGTTCAATCAAATGGTCGTTTATCAGAACGCCGGCGCTTATAAAAACAACGATTATAGAAACAATAAACACACATTTTCTGATAATTTCGCCGGGCGGATCTTTTTTCTGTGGGAATATAGCACCTATAATTTTCTTAAAGCCCTTGACTTCCGACTCTTCTTCGGGATGTTCAGCAGCCTGTGCCTGAGCGACAAGCCGACGCTCTTCATCGGTGAGGTTGGTTGCAAAAGTCAGAGTGGTGGGCATTCCGAATTCATCTTCGGGTATGGGAAGCTCACTATCACCGTCGGCTGTCTCGGGAGAAGGCTCGGTTTTCGTCGAATCACCGGCGGAGCTTTTCTCCTCACCCGGGAAAACCAGGAACGAGGGGATGTCAATCTGCAAATTCTCTGTCTCTTTCGTTGTCGGTATGGATTCTTCAACAGCAGGGGGGAGCTCTTCTTGCTCTTCCTGCGTTGCTTTCTCGGTTGTTAATTCTTCTGCTGTTTCTTCTTTATCTTGGGAATCGAGCTCCGTGTTATCTTCCTCGATAAGCTCATATTCGCCTGCATACTGTCTGAAGATTTCCCGCATGTCTGCGAAAGAAAACTCGCTGTTGTTATTTTTGTTGTTTTCAGACATAGGTTTCCCTCCAATACAATTAACGGTAAGTCCTTTTTATTTTATCTTACCCTCGAGCACCAATCGTGCAAGGTTGAGTGCACGTGATGCGGTTACATATCTGTTATATTCACGGTCTTTTTTGTGACCGGTCCGGATTTTTTCAACATGGACAAAATCCTTGGTTGCCACGGCTATAAAGCTGAGGCCTGCCTCTTTGCCGTCGGAGCTGCCGGGACCTGCAACACCCGTTGTGGATATTGCTATATCGGCACAGCTGACTTTGAGTGCACCGAGAGCCATTTCCCTGGCTGTCTGCTCACTTACGGCGCCGTAGGTTTCCAGGATTTCTTCGGACACTCCAAGGAGCTTTGCCTTTATATCGTTTGAGTAGCTGACTATGCCGCATTCGAATACGGAAGATGAGCCGGCAATATCGGTAATACGCTTTGGTATATATCCTGCTGTGCAGGACTCTGCACATGCGATGGTTTTATTGCTTTGTTTGAGCAGTGATACAACGCGGCTTTCAATGTTGACTGCATCAATGCCGTAGACTATGTCGCCAAGTCGTGAGCGGATATCCTCGAGTATCGGTGCACAAAGCTTATCCGCTTCATCGGTGTTGGCCGCTTTAGCGGTAACCCTGAGCTGAACTTCACCCTGCTTTGCGTATGGTGCTACGGTCGGATTTTCGCCGTCAAACAAATCTTTAAGCTGGAGTGCAACGGCACTCTCGCCTGCTCCGATGATATTTACAGTGTGCGAGACGATAACTCCGTCGGAATACTTTGACAGAAAGCCTTTCACGCTTTCTTCAAACATGGGCTCAAGCTCATTGGGCGGACCGGGGAGCATGATAACGCATTTGCCGTCCTTTTCAATAGCAAACCCCGGAGCTGTGCCGTGGTTGTTTTTGAAAACCGTGCCGCCTGCAGGTATCAGTGCCTGCTTCTTGTTATTTTCGGGCATCTCGGTATTTTTGGATTTGAAGTATGAGCGAATCTCTTCAACGATACTGCTGTCCTCGTAAAGCTCGAATCCCATAACCTCACAGCAGACTTCCTTTGTCAGGTCATCCTCGGTGGGGCCAAGACCGCCTGAGGTTATAACTATATCGCTTCTCTCAAGTGAGCTTTTCAGTTCTGTGGAGAGTCTTTCTCTGTTGTCGCCAACCGTGCTGTGGCGCAAAACGGATATGCCGATTGATGCCAAAGCACGTGAGAGATAGCGAGTATCTGTATTGAGAATATCTCCCAGCAACAGCTCAGTGCCTACGGAGAGGATTTCGCAAACAGCCATTAGGCGATTCTTCCTTTCGTTTATGACGGTTTAAAAGGCTTTGATTGCCATAACCTTTGTGCCCTCGACCGCACGGTTGATAGGCTCTTCCCAATCAACAGAACCCTCTGCCGATTCAACAAAGCTTACAGTCGGACGGGTTTTCGGATGCTTGGGGGTGAATACTGTACAGCAGTCCTCATAGGGTTGAATAGATATATCGAAAGTCTCAATTTTTCTTGAGATGGAGATGACTTCGTCTTTGTCCATGCCTATAAGCGGACGGAAAACGGGCATGTCCGCAACAGCATCTGTGCAAGCGATTGCCTGCATAGTCTGGCTTGCAACCTGACCGACACTTTCGCCGGTTATCAGGGCCGCACAGCCCTCTTTGAGTGCTATTATCTGCGAAATACGCATCATCATACGTCGCATTACAACGGTAAAAACATCTTCGGGGCAGTTATCTTTGATAAGCTCCTGAATTTCCGTAAACGGTACGACGAAAAGTGTGATACGTCCACTGTATTTTGCAACCTGCTTTAAAAGGTTATGAACTTTCTGTTCTGCACGTTCGCTTGTGTAGGGTGGGGAAGCAAAATGTATCGCAATCAGTTCGACGCCTCGCTTTGCCATCATCCAACCGGCAACGGGACTGTCTATTCCGCCGGAGACGAGCAAAGCGGCTTTGCCTGCAGAACCGGAGGGCATACCGCCGGCACCTTTGAGCTGATTGCCGTGAATGAAGGCACATTTGTCACGCACTTCTATATTTATGATGACGTCAGGATTATGCACGTCTACTGTCAGATGAGGAAATTCGTTGAGAAGTTTCTCGCCTGCGGTCATGCATATCTGGGGTGAGTTGAGAGGAAATTTTTTGTCGGAGCGTTTAGCTTCGACCTTGAATGTCCTTGCACCCATGAGCAGGGGAGCCGTGTATTGAGGACAGACAGAGAGAATAACATCCATATCCTTTTCAACTGCTGCTGCTCTCGACAGACCTGCGATTCCGAAGATTTTAAGAAGTCTGTCAGTCGCCTCGTCAAGGTCAACACCGTCAGGCCCCTCGACAACTATAGTTGACTGAGCGGGCGTGAAAGTGAATTTTCCGAGGTCGGCAAGTCTGCGTCGCATATTTGCCATGAGCATATCTTCAAACGTGCGGCGGTTGAGACCTTTGAGTGCCAGCTCGCCGTTTTTTATAAGAATAACTTCCTTCATGAGAAACTCCTTGTTTGATTGACTTACTTGAATCTATTTGTTTTTTCTTATTACCTTTTGTCCTGCGGCTATACCTTCAATGAGCATGTCGACTTCCTCAACTGTGGTAAACCTTGAGAAGCTGATTCTCAGAGGACTTTTTCTGCGTTCTTCGCTAAGTCCCATGCTCTTGAGTACGGGGCTGGAATGTCCCTTGGCACAGGCGGAACCGCTGGATACATAAACTCCCCGTGAAGAAAGGAAGTTCAGCATGGGTTCGGAGTTTATACCCAGAACCGAGATGTTTGTGACATACGGCAGGGCATCAGGCGGTGAATTCAAAACTACACCGTCAAGCTCTAGGAGCCGTTTGCACATATAGTCACGCAGCCATGTCACTTTATCCAGCTCCGTAGAAATGTTGGGCATGGCCTTGACTGCAGCACCGAAACCTGCTATTGCCGGCATCGGCTGTGTGCCCGGACGAATCTTTTCTTCCTGGGAGCCGCCAAAGACGAGCGGAGAAACCTTCACACCTTTCTTTATATAAAGAGCACCGACGCCTTTCGGGCCGTGGACTTTGTGTGAGCTGATTGTCATCATATCTATTCCGAGAGCCGCAGGCTTCAACGGGAGTTTGCCGAAAGCCTGAACGGCATCGCAGTGAACTAAAGCAGGAGCACCGACACGCTTTGCGGCGATGTGAGCCTGCTCAATGGGCTGAATAGTACCGGTTTCGTTGTTGACAGCCATAAGGCTAATCAGTACAGTGTCCGACGTGACGGTACGGAAAAGGTCACGCTCGTTTATCCTGCCTTTTGAATCAACGGGGAGGCGAATTATCTCAAAACCTTCCCTTTCAAGCTGCTTTAATGTTTCGTCAACACTCGGATGCTCCACATTTGTGCTGACTATTCTTTTACCTCTTCTGCGCATAGCGTGAGCCGCTCCTTGCAAAGCGAGGTTGTTGCTCTCTGTTCCGCCGGAGGTAAAATATATCTCATCCGGTCGGCAGAAGAGCCTGCGGGCAATAGTTTCTCTGGCGTCAGCCAGAATTCTGTCCGCCTCGATTCCTTTGGCGTGCAAGGACGACGGGTTGCCCCAATAATCACGGACAGCGGCGGTTACGGCGTCGACAGCCTGAGGGCAAACGGGGGTGGTAGCGCTGTTGTCAAGATAAGCTGTCATAAAAAATTCTCCTCCAGACCGCACAATTCCCAATTATATATTTACTTATATTATACAACATCTTCACCTGACTTGCAATATATTTACGGCAATTAGGTATATACATTATATAGGTAAATTATATACCAAATAATACCTCAGTTGTATTATATGCTGTAAGCAGCGAGGGAGTAATATGAAAAAGATTGACAAAATTTTTAAAAATCTATATTATAGGAACATAGTTGGAAATAAAGAGTAAATAAAAAATACATAATAAAAGGAGAGTTTGCATTGACAAGAAAAAACAAAACAATCGTTTCGTTAGTGCTGTTTGTTGTGATTTTTGCGGCACTGCTCGTAACGGCAACATTTACAGACCTTCAGGTCAGCCGGATACTCACAGCACATTCATTGGAGCCCGGCAACTATTACACCAACGATACTTTCGGTGCGGTGTTTGAGATAATGGGTAGTGCACCTGTTTATCTGATGCTTGCATTCGCTACCCAGATTTTCTTCTGGTACATTATGCGTAATTGGCAGAAGAAAGGCGTAAAAGAGTTAGTAGCTCTGTTGCTTATAGTTGGCGGCACTTTCGCATATTATGAGCTTTTCGCTGATTTGATAAAATACACACTTCAGCACGTTGACGCCTATGAATTTAAGGGTGCACCGTTCCTTGTGGGAACACAGGTTTTCTTTGCAGGTCTTACAATGTTCTTTGCAACAATGGCTGTCAGAAACTATTCCGACGAGTCTTTGAAAAAGCTTGTAATGTTTGCTGTAGCAATTCTTTGCATAGCAGCTCTTTCAAACCTTATTGTCAATGTTCTTAAAGGACCGGTCGGCCGTATGCGTTTCCGTGCCATGAATACTGATGGTGGTGCTTCAATCGGCGGATTTGATAATTTCACCCGTTGGTATGTCGTAAAAGGTCAGATGGCCAAGGAAGAGATGATGGCTCTCTTCGGCACAACCGATGCCTGCAAGTCATTCCCGAGCGGTCACACCTGCGCAGCCGGCACTGTTTATGCACTCACGATGCTTATAGATGTATTCGACATAAAGAGTAAGGCTAAAAAGGCTGCTCTCTGGATTCTTCCTATCCTCTATACAGCAGCAGTTGCTATCAGCCGTATAGTTGTCGGTGCTCATTTCTTCAGCGACGTTCTTGTCGGCGGTACACTCACATTTGCCTCTATGATTATCTTCAGAGAGATTTTTATTCTCAAGGGGGCAAATGTTAAGGCACTCTTTGGCAAAGGTGAATAAGTGATTATACGACCCACTTCTTTACGGAGTGGGTCTTTGTATTTAAAGGAGATATTAATTTAAGAAAACCGAATTTGTTACAAAATTGATACAATTAACCCTGCGGTTGTAACCGTTTTGTTGTTGAACTGTAATTGTTTTGTTGTGGCCTTTAACTCTCTCTGCGTATATACTGTAGGCATGAGATACGAAAGCGTATCCCAAAAGGTTAATTCGGGTTTCCTGAAAAGGATTCAAAAACCGCACAAGTTTAATTGCTAACAGCATCAGAAAGGAAGTATGTTAAAATGGAAGGTAAAAAAAGTAACCGTGGATTAGTTGCAGCATTAATTATTTTTGTTGTTTTGTCTATAGGTTTGGGAGGTTATCTAGTTTATGATAAGTTAATCGTCTCTGACAATCAAATTGAAGCAACTGATGGTACTACGGTAGTAGATAATGAAAATTCAAATGTTGAAGAAGAAAAGAAAGATTCTTATCAAGTGTTGGAATTGTCACCAATAGGTGGATTTGCTGTATTGTATAACGGCGAAGTTTATGTAAATATTTACGATTCAACACCTAACATTGATTATGTATACGGTGATGGTGCAAATCAAACATTATTAGAAACCAGAGAAACTTCCAAACCGTATAACTTCGGTGGGTTAAAGGTAACAGGCGGAAGTGTTAACGATTCATCAAAATGGTTGAAATTAAATGTTTCAAATGTTAAGTCTATTCATAATAATGAATATGGACAAGACCTTTCAAATACTGACCCTAAATATGGAATAATTATGATCAATAATGATAAAACAGTTTCATATATTGGAATTGGCGATTTAATAAACGGCAATACAGATGTGACAAAATTGGATGCCTCAGGTATTGATAATGTTGTCAATCAAAATGCTCCCATGGTTGGATTTTTCACTTGTCTCATTGATTCAGAAGGAAACAAGATAGATGTTAATACTTTGATTAAGTAAAAACAAGGTTAACAACCCTGAGATATTAAACAAAAAGTTCCCTGTGTCCTAGTGATACAGGGAGCTTTTTCTTCCATTCCATTCGAAACACCCGGAGGTGTAGTGAAGAAGTTAAAAAAGATAAAAAAAGTTTGAAAAAAGAGATGACAAAGCGTTGATGATTTGGTAATATAATCGAGCGCCTTGAGGGAGCGGCGGCTTGTGAGAGTCGAAAATGCCCGAAAAGAAGCGCACACGCACCTTGAAAATTAAACAACGAAAGAAACAAGGAACCCTGAGATTCGCGTCTGTAAGGACGCAACAAAGTAATACCGGGAAACGGAAGTTTCTTGGAGATAAGAAGAGCAGATAAAGCTCTAAAAGATTGTAACCGGCTAAGGTCGGATATGATACAATATTTTAGAGAGTTTGATCCTGGCTCAGGATGAACGCTGGCGGCATGCCTAACACATGCAAGTCGAACGGAACTTTTAAGGATTGAGGCTT
>JAZUNO010000035.1:0-8032 GCA_045604185.1 Acutalibacteraceae bacterium
GGTCAGATGATGGAGCCCGTAGCAATAGGCGAGGGTAGCGGTGGCTCAACTGTTGAGAAGCCTTGGGCAGCAAACGGCCACAAGGGCGGACGTAAGCATAATATTGTTAACTCCCTTTATCTTCAGGCTGCAGACCTTGAGCGTCTTGTAAGAGAGCGTTTTGAAAGATATGCAGTTATCGAAGAGAAAGAGGCTATGAGCGAGAGCTATATGACAGAGGATGCAGAGTATGTTGTAGTAGCATACGGTGCATCTGCACGTGTTGCAAAGGCTGCTGTTCGTGAGGCAAGAAACCAGGGTATTAAGGCAGGACTTATCAGACCTATCACTCTTTGGCCTTTCCCGAAGAAGGCTATCAAGGATGCGGCTGAGAATGCAAAGGCATTCCTTTGCGTTGAGATGAGCATGGGTCAGATGATTGACGATGTAAAGCTTGCGATTGAATGTAGCCGTCCGGTAGAATTTTTCGGACGCACAGGCGGTATCATTCCGACACCGGCCGAAGTGCTTGAGAATATCAAAAAACTTGCAGGAGGCGATAAATAATGGCAATTGTATTTCAAAAACCCAAGGCATTAACTGATGTGCCTACCCATTATTGTCCCGGCTGTACTCATGGTATAATCCATCGTCTTGTTGCTGAGTGCCTTGACGAGCTTGGAATAGAGGGTAAAACAGTAGGTGTAGCACCTGTCGGATGCGCAGTTATGGCATATAACTATTTCGGATGCGATATGATTCAGGCACCTCACGGTCGTGCACCGGCTATTGCAACAGGTGTAAAGAGATCACTTCCCGACAATGTTGTTTTCACATATCAGGGTGACGGCGACCTTGCTGCTATCGGTACTGCTGAAACAGTACACTCAGCAACCAGAGGTGAAAACATAACCGTAATCTTTGTAAACAACGCAATTTACGGTATGACAGGTGGTCAGATGGCTCCCACATCACTTCCCAATCAGATTACACAGACAACTCCCTACGGCAGAGATGTTAAGACAGCTGGTTATCCTGTAAGAGTTTGTGAGATGCTCTCCACTCTTGACGGTACAGCTTATGCAGAGCGTGTATCTGTTGACTGCGTAAAGAATGTAATGAAAGCAAAGAAGGCTATTAAAAAGGCTTTCGAGACTCAGATTGCAGGCAAGGGCTTCTCAATTGTTGAGGTTGTATCCGCTTGCCCGACAAACTGGGGACTCTCACCGGTCGAGGCTCTTGATTGGCTTAGAGCTAATATGCTTCCTTATTATCCGCTCGGCGTATATAAGGATAAGACAGAGGAGGAAGCAGAATAATGAATGATATGAATGCAGTACTCGCCGGATTTGGCGGTCAGGGAATACTTTTCATGGGTAAGGTTATCTCCTATGCAGGACTTATCGACGGCAAAGAAGTTTCATGGCTTCCGTCATACGGCCCTGAGATGAGAGGCGGCACAGCAAACTGCAGTGTCTGCATTTCAGCAGATCCGATTTGCTCACCCCTTGTTATCACTCCTAATGTATTTGTTGCTATGAACGGCCCGTCATTTGATAAGTTTATCGATGCAGTTGTTCCGGGCGGAGTAGTTATTATCGACAGCACTCTTGTTGACCGTGAGGTCACAAGAGACGATATAACAGTTTGCAAAGTTCCTGCAACAGAGCTTGCAGAGAAGAACGGACTTAAGGGTCTTGCAAACATTATTCTTATCGGTAAGCTTATGGAGCAGACAGGTTTCTGTACCATGGAGACCATGCAGAAGACTATCGAGAAGATAGTTCCTGCCAAGAAGCAACATCTTGTTCCCAAGAATGTTGAGGCCATTGAAATTGGCATGAACTACGCCGGATAAGGTTTTAAACATCAAAAAACACCTTGATATCGAATGAGATATCAAGGTGTTTTTTCTTGGTGAATAAATAAATTGCAAAACAAAAAAGCCCGTGTTATAATCAAGTTGAAAATAAAATGAACGGGAGGATATGAAATGTCAATACAAGAAGCTTTATTAATAGTAAAAAAGATGATATGTGCACTTTTTTCGCTGATACTTCCGCTTGTGGGAATAGGCAGACTTGAAATGGGTGCACAGGCACCTGAAAGCAGCGTGGTCACAAGAGTTATGTCTTTCAATGTCCGTAACGGCGAGCATGACAGAGGCAAAATTGTTCCGCAGGTTATTGCAGATTATCTGCCGGATTCTGTTGGTTTGCAGGAATGTGAGGGCACATGGTATTTGTCTCTTGAAACCTATCTCCCCGAGTATGGAATTGTAGGTGTCGGCAGACTTACGGGAATTAAGCTTATCGGCGAGTCAACTGCAATAATGTACAGAAAAGATAAGTACAACCTTGTTGATAGCGGTACAATATGGCTTAGTGAAACTCCGAATAAAGTATCCATTGGTTGGGATGCGGCGCATCATAGGACCTGCACGTGGGTGATTCTTGAAAACAAGGAGACAAAGGAGCAGTATGCCCATGTAAATACACATCTTGACCACAAAGGCCCTGAAGCGAGACAAAAAGGACTTGAACTTGTCATAGAAAAGGCTATGAGCTTTGATATGCCTACGGTTGTTACGGGTGACTTTAATTTTGAAAAGGGCTGCGACCTGTATAAGACTCTTGTTTCAAACGGATTGAGTGATGTGCAGGGTATGGCACTTGATACAATGGATGGAAAAACTTACCACGGATATAATGGAGGGGAGTCCGGAAAACCAATTGATTTTATATGCGTAAACGATGAAATCGCAGATGTCAGGACGTATAAAATAATCAGGGATTTGGTTGACGGTCAGTATATATCAGATCACTATCCGATATATTCCGATATTGTTTTGCCGTAAAAAGACAAAAAGATAAAAAGACAACCACCGGAGCATACTTGCCTGGTGGTTGTCTTTTTATTTGATTAATAATGCACTACACCGCAATCGCAAACAGGATTCATGTTGAACAGTTTCCAAAAGAAGCGTATTATCGGCCAGTAAATATTTTTGACAAACCAGCTGTCACTGTGGCAACTGTGGTCGCAGTCTCCATACGTTTTTACATTATCATAGTCACAATAGCCATTTTTATCTGCATCAGTGTGCTGGAGAGCTGTGCCGTCGACCTCTCTTGTGTCAGTTGAACCGCAACCGTAATCACATTCAGCTGTTTCTTTTGCGTTATGCTCACATTTTGCACTTTCACTCTCAACGTAGTTCGTATAGGAGTGGTCGACTGTAGGGGTTATGCGGTAATCCGAAGCTCCGCAGTGGCATATTCTCACATCAACACCTTGCTGTTGGCAAGTGGCTTTAACAATCGTTTCCCATTCTCCGTAGCTGTGCCCGGTAGCTTTCTCACCGTCTTCAACACTGCTTTCGCCGCAGTTAAGGCATACGCGATTTATGTAGCCGTCTTGTGTGCAAGTAGGTTTGGTTGTAATTGACATATGTTTATGACCTGTGGCAGGAATTATCTCCTCTCCGGTTACAGGTCCGCATTCTTTGCAAACGTAAGCGTTTTTATATCCGTCCTCAGTGCAAGTTGCATCTTTACTCTCACCAAAGGTTACGTAGTGCGGCGTTGCATCTAAAATAAGGTCATTGTTGTCGTTTATTGATGATTGCAAATCAGCCCACTGTTCCTCTGTGCCTGTATAATGGAAAACAACATCTTCTGACACTTTGCCTGAAGCGAATGCTAAGGCGCCTATTGAAGTAACACTTGCAGGAATAACAACATCGGTAACTGATGGACAGTCTGATATGAAATAATCGGGTATTTTAGCGGTGCCGTCTGCGAAGACTAACTGCTTTAAATTGTCACACGTAATGATTACATAATAATCTGTTAAAGAGACGCTTGCGGGAATAACTATACTTTCAAGACTTTGGCAGTCTCTAAAAACCTGCGAACCTAAATATGTAACTGAGTCAGGAATATCAATACTTTTAAGGCTTGTGCAGCCGGAAAAAGCACTGGCGTCAATTTTCTCAAGTCCTTGCGGAAGAGTTACACTTTTGAGGTTTTGGCAGTCTGCAAATACATTGACATTGATTATTTTTATCTTTTCAGGAATTGTTACACTTGTAAGCCCTGTGCAACTGGAAAAAGCCAAACTGCTAATTGTTGTTATACCATCGTGAAGATCAATTTTTGTTAATTTATTAGCTTCCTTAAAAGCGGACCTGGCAATTGTAACAACGCTATCCGGAACGGTATAATAAGTGTCTGCCTTAGCAGCAGGGTACTGAATAAGCTCAGTTTTATTTTTGTTAAAAAGCACGCCGTTTTCACTTGAATAATTTTTGTTATTTTCGTCAACTGTAATTACATTAAGGCTGGTACAAAACTCAAAGACGTTGCCAAGTTTACTGACATTTGCCGGGATTGTGATGCTTTTAAGAGAACTACAAGAGGCAAATGCATGGTCGTTAATAGTTTCAAGGCTTTTGGGGAGACTGATGCTCTCAAGAGCTCTGCAATATCCAAAAGCATATCTGCCAATGCTTGTTACGCCTTCGGGAATTGTTAGACTTGTTATTGCACAGCCCCAAAAAGCATCTTTACCTATTGATGTTACCTTATATTCTTGTGCATTTACAGTAATAGTTTTCGGTATTTCAACAGCTCCGCCTGCACCTGTATAGCCGGTGATTGTTGCAGTTGATCCGGATACGGTATATTCAAAATCACCGTATGTATCTGCACTTACAGTCAACGGTAAGACGGACACTATCATTAAAACTGATAGAAAAAGTGATAATATTTTTTTTGCTTTCACGTGTATTTCCCCTTATCTTAGTTTTAAAATGAAGCTTTTATCAAAGGTCAAGAAAATCTTTTCTGTATTGAACACCGAAGAACTCTGCAAGTTCCTGCATTTCGGTATCTTTTATTGTGTTTATTCTGGGCATATGAGCTGTAAGCATATAGATTTGAGCTGCTTTTTCAACGGTTACGATAAGACCGAAGGTCTCATCCATAGTCTTGCCTGCACCGTATATGCCGTGCATGCCCCATACAACAAGGCGGAACTCTTTCATCTTTTCGGCAGTTGCTTCGCCGATTGAGTTAGTGCCGCAAAGCATCCACGGGAGAACGCCTACACCGTCAGGGAAGACTACGATGCACTCTGTGCACATTTCCCAAAGGGTGTGAGTAAGCTTCTTTTCATCGAGCTCATGTATGTAGTTCATAGCAAGAGTGTTTGTAGGGTGGCAGTGCATAATAACTCTGTTTTCGGGGTCGACTGAAAGTCTTGCCATGTGGCTCATTAAGTGAGCGGGAAGCTCACTTGTAAATCTTCCGCCGTCAGCAAATCCCCACAGCAACTGAGCGGTAGTGCCGTCCTCAGCTATGCGGATAATTCCGAGATTGTTTACGGGGTCGTTTATAACATTCTTGAAGTATTTGCCGCTTCCTGTGACAATAAAGATTTTTCCGATAAGAGCCTCGGCGTTGAAACCGGTCGGAATCTCTCTTATAACATTGTTTATATCGAGGTATTCGGCGACTTCATTTTCATCAAGTAAGTAGCTGATATTTCCGCCGTTTCTCTCATCCCAACCGAGACGGTACATGTTAGCGGTAGTTGCTTTCATTTCCTCCACAAAGGGAGCTGTTAAAATATCTTTCATTTTCTTGCCTCCAAAACAGTTTTTTCATATTCCTTAACACAGGTAATATAATCTGATTTTACGTTTTCTCTCCTGAGATACTCGTCCCATATATCGCCGAAAGGAGCAGTTTTCATATCTTCCTGCATAACCATGAGCTCTGTGAAGTTATTGTTGTCCTGCAGCTCTTTCATTTTGCTATATGGCTGAAGAAGAGCGAAAAGGAGAGCTTTATGTACGCTTCTGATGCCCGTTATCCAAGCTGAAACTCTGTTGATTGAAGCATCAAAGTAGTCTGTTGCGATAAAGACTTTATCGATAGCGTCGTTTCGGACTATCTCTTTTGCGATTTCCTTTGTTTCGTCGTCAAATATAATTACATGGTCGCTGTCCCAGCGGACGGCTCTGGTTATGTGCAGAGCGATTTTTTTATTGAACAGGAGCATGGACGATATTTTGTCGGAAACCGTTTCTGTCGGATGATAGTGGCCGTTGTCCATAAGGGGAGTGATGCCCTTGTTTGCTACGTAGTTCATGCAGAATTCGGCAGAACCGACGGTATATGATTCAAGACCTATACCGAAAACCTTTGATTCAAGGCACACATAAACTTTTGATTTGTCATACGGTATGTCTAGAATTTCGTCAAGTGATTTTTTAAATCTTGCACGCGGTGCAAGCCTGTCAGCAGGGATGTCCTTGTATCCGTCAGGAATCCATATGTTCATAACGCAGGGGATACCCGTTTCGTTTGCAAAATACTCGGAGATTTCAATGCAACGTTTGCCGTGTTCTACCCAGAACTTTCTGACTTCTTCATCGGGAGAGGAGAGGGTGAGATCATTTTTGACCATGGGGTGCGAGAAGAAAGTCGGGTTAAAATCGATACCCATATTTCTTTCTTTGGCAAACTCAACCCATTTAGCAAAGTACTTTGGCTCAATTTTGTCGCGGTCAGCAAAATCGCCGTTTTCAAAAATGGCATAGCATGCGTGAAGATTAAGCTTTTTCTTTCCGGGCATAAGTTTTAATGCAAAGTCGAGGTCCTGTATAAGCTCCTGAGGATTACGAGCTTTTCCGGGGTAGTTTCCGGTTGTCTGAATACCTCCGGAAAGTTCCTGCTTGCTGTCAAAACCGGTTACATCGTCGCCTTGCCAGCAGTGCAGGGAAACAGTGATGTTTTTCAGCGTTTCAATAGCTTTTTCAGTATCAACACCGAAAGCGGAATATATATCTTTTGCGCTTTCGTATCTTGTCATATTTCCTCCTCCTTGTTCATGCAATTTAACGATTAATATTTTATCAGTTATGGGAATTAATTACAAGGAGTTTGTTTGACTTTTATAAGGTTAATTTTAATTATTGTCTTGTTGACAAATTAAACCCACGTTTAAGTCTGTCGAGAGCTTTCTTTTCTAATCTGCTGACGTATGACCTTGATATTCCAAGCATTTTTGCTATCTCTCTTTGTGTCATCGGTTCTTTGTTATCGAGCCCGTATCTCAAAACAATGATTAGTTTTTCTCGCTTGTTGCTCAATGAGTTGACTAATACACGTACCTTTTCGCTCTTGATTTTCAGGTCAATATCATCTGCGATATTATCCTGTGTGCATATAATATCCATTAGTGTGAGCGGATTTCCTTCGCTGTCGCTGTCAATTGGCTCGTCAAGGGAAAAATCGTGAGAACTTTTTTTAAGGCTGCGGAAGTACATCAGGATTTCATTTTCTATACATTTTGCCGCATAGGTGGCAAGCCTGGTACTCTTGTCTTGCTTAAACGTATTTATACCTTTTATCAGCCCGACTGTACCGATTGATATAAGGTCATCCTGGTCCGAATAATTGGAGTAATATTTTTTTATAATATGAGCAACAAGCCGCAAATTGTGTTCAATCAGCTTTTCACGTGCTTTGACATCGCCGTTTTTCATTTTTTCCAGACATTCACGTTCTTCGGCGGCACTCAGCGGAGGAGGAAAAGAACTGCTCGAGTTCAGATGTAAGGCAAAAAATAAAAAGCCGTTTGAAATTATGTTTAGTAACCAATCAAACATACAAAGTAACTCCTTGATGAAATTGCCGCATAGCGGTAGTAATTTATATGCTGAGCAGTTTTTTGTTTGCAAGTCCTGAAAATAAAAGTTTAAGAAACAAGATAGTAATTTAACTATGCGATTACTTAAGATTGACAATGTTGTAAAGTGTTGTATAATGAAATAACTAATTGTTACTTTGGGTTAATGAATACTGATGAATTATTAGGGTGATGATTTGGTTAATCTTTGGGCATATTCAGCTGGTGATAAAATAAGAATTATTGATGGTGACGGTGCTGCTTTTAAAGGTGAAATTGTTGATATAACTGAAGCGGGAGAAAGGTCAGACCTGGAACCTAAAGAGGATTGTATAACTATAAACTGTGGGGGTAT
>JAZUNO010000036.1:0-2317 GCA_045604185.1 Acutalibacteraceae bacterium
GCCATTTTTTCAAAGTCCTCTGTGACCTCTTCTTCCATAACGTCAACAGCGTCGTCGATAGTGACGATACCTACAAGCCTGCCCTCGTTATCGGTAACCGGCACGCTCAAAAGGTCGTATTTACGGATTATGTCTGCAACATATTCCTGGTCGTCAAGCGTGTTTACGCTGATAAGTGAAGCATCCTCTTCCATAATTTCGCTCAGAAGAGTGCTGTCCTCGTTGAATATAAGCTCGCTGAGGCTTATTGTGCCTACAAGGTGACGTGCTTTGTCAATGCAGTAACAGGTGTAAATTGTTTCTTTGTCAATACCTGTTCTGCGGATGTTCTCAATAGCTTGCGCAACGGTAATGTTGTCGTGAAGCTGAACCATTTCAATGGTCATAATACTGCCTGCGCTGTTTTCGGGGTAGCGCAGGAAGCGGTTTATAAGCTGTCTTGTTTCCTTGTCTGCAATTTTGAGAACACGCGTTACAACACTTGCAGGCACTTCCTCAAGAAAGTCCACTGTATCGTCAAGGAAGAGCTCGTCAACAAGCTCACTGAGCTCTCGGTCAGTGATGGAGTTAACGATGTTCATCTGGTCGTCGCTTTCAAGATATGCAAAAACCTCTGCCGATATATCCTTGGGCAGTATGCGGAAAACAAGCAGCTGCTGCTTGGGTTCGAGCTCGCTGAAGAACTCGGCTATGTCAACCTCGTTCATTTCGGATAGCTCTGATTTCAAAGTTCCGAATTTTCCGTCGTTTAGCAGTTCGAAAAGCCCGTCAAAAATCTTTTCATCCATAAAAAATACCCTTTCTGCAAACGTTTCCGTGCAGAAAGGGCAATGCAAAACTGATTGGCTTCCCCGTTACATTCCGGATGTAAGGAGGCCAATTGCATCTGAGCTCATAGCACAGAACGGATGCTGTTTTGTTTTAAAACTTGAGCAACATAAAGGTATGCTGTCTTTACTGTCCAAAACAGTTTGCCTCCTTTTAGGGGAATTTAAAACTAAAAAGTTTTATCTATTCAATTTTAGACTTATAACTGCGCTTTGTCAAGAATTTTATTTACTTTTTTTAGCGGCAGTTTTCTTTGTCGTTTTCTTTTCTGCCGACTTTTCTGCTTTAGCCTTTGCGGGCTTTTTCTCGGGCTTTGCGGCAGGCTTTACTGCGGGCTGAGTGTGCCAGATGTTAGCGGCATATTCGTTGATTGCTCTGTCAGCGGCAAATCTGCCTGCACCGGAGATGTTCATAAGTGACATTCTGTTCCACTTTTCTTTATCAAGCCACATCTCTTCAATTTTCTGCTGTGCCTGGCGGTAGTCTGCAAAATCAGCAAGCACCATATAGGGGTCATGGTAGATGATTGATGCGCTTACGTCGGGGAACATCTTGCCGTTGATGCCCTTGTTGATGAAGTCTACAACCTTGTGTATTTCAGAGTTATTCTCGTAGTATGTGTGAGGGTTGTAATTGGGCTTGAGTGCGTTCACCTCGGGCGTCTTCATACCGAAGATAACGATGTTTTCTTCGCCGACAGCCTCGTGAATCTCGATGTTTGCACCGTCCATTGTGCCGAGTGTTACTGCACCGTTGAGCATAAGCTTCATGTTGCCTGTGCCGCTTGCCTCTGTGCCTGCAAGTGAAATCTGCTCGCTGATATCTGCGGCAGGCATAAGTGCCTCAGCCATTGTTACGTTGTAATCCTCAACAAAAACAACCTTGAGTCTGCCTCTTACATCGGGGTCGCTGTCAATAAGCTTGCCGAGCTCGCAGATGAAGTTGATGATTCTCTTTGCAACTACGTAGCCGGGTGCTGCCTTTGCAGCAAAGATGTATGTGTGGGGAACAAAATCGCCGTCGGGGTTTTCCTTGATTGCAAGGTATTTTGAAACTATTTGAAGTGCGTTGAGATGCTGACGCTTATACTCGTGAAGTCGCTTAACCTGTACGTCAAAAATTGAATTCGGGTCAATTGTAACACCCTGCTTCTGCTTGATGAGCTTTGCAAAACGTTCTTTGTTAGCGAACTTGATTTCGCCGAGCTTTGCGAGCACTGCCTTGTCATCCTTGTATTCACGAAGGTTGATAAGCTCGTCTGCGTTGTAGGTGAAGCCGTCGCCGATAAGTGATGTGAGGTATTTTGTAAGCTCGGGATTGGACTGGTTGAGCCAACGGCGGTGAGCAATACCGTTTGTAACGTTTGTAAACTTCTCGGGTGTGTGGCGATAGTAATCGTTGAATACGCTGTCCTTGAGAATCTGGCTGTGAAGTGCGGAAACACCGTTTACACAGTGGCCTGCAACAACGCAGAGGTTAGCCATACGTA
>JAZUNO010000037.1:0-5878 GCA_045604185.1 Acutalibacteraceae bacterium
TATCTATCGATATCCCGAATTTGAAAAAGATAAACAATGGGAAGAACTAAAAATAGAGACGGAAGATTTTCTTGTCAGTTATAGAATGAAAAGAGACTCGGAAATGAAACCAGATGATTACAGAGATTTTTTGCGTTTCTATACGAGTCTTGAGGTAAAATACGAAGATCCCATACAAGATTTTATATTTAGTGAAAGTGAAAAAAGTATCTTTTGTAAAATAATCAAGAAAGTAACATAAAAAATGCACCCTGCTTGCATCCATTACGGATACAGGCAGGGTGTTTGGTTTTATGGACTATGATGCTTTCTGTTTTAATATCTGTTGTGCAATTTCGTCCTCGGTAATTTCCTTTGAGTGATAGATCTTATCGCAGAAAGGTTCAAGGGTTTTGCCGCAAGGTCTATCTTTATCCAAAAGAATACCGGTAACCGTTGCTTTGTATTTAAGCATCGTATTACGGAATTTCTCTGCAAAGTCATCGCTTATTCTACATTCGCCATCGGTGATGATTGTAATGTCGGCATTTTCGTAACCCTTTTCCATAAGAGAAATTGCCTCTGTTAGTGGGGCCTCAAAATCAGTGCCACCGCCAAAGAATTGTTCGGCCGCTTTCATAACATCGGTTGACGTGTAGTGCCCCGGCTCAAAAAGGTCGGTCTTAACATTATCTGCCGATGCAAAGTGTACCATAGCGAACTTGCGGTTGTCCTTTGCCGCTATATCAAGCATAGCTAATGCGAATGCCTTAGCCCATGCTTGAACGTCACGGGTACTTGTACTTTCATCGACAAGCACGATCATATCGCCCTTGCCTTTGATAATCTCCGTTCGCTTGCGGTATTGCATTAAACGCTTCTGCTCATACTTGCGCATAAACAATATTTCAGTTTCGGGTTTTCCGAGCAGAGCAAGTTCCGAAGATAAACAGTTGGTAATATCATTGCCGAGTGTAATATCGTATTTTTCGCCTCTGCCATAGGCAAAGCCGTTTCTACGCTTATCGGTGATGATTTCCCGATATTTACCCAGGGACTTAGCGATTCGCAGTAGTTCCTCGCTATTCTTGACGTGTTCTAACAGTTCTCGATTTACAGTGGTGCTTTTCATGCCGCCGGACTCAGTACCCCAAGCCGTCATAATACAGTCTACTTCCACCGTCTGTTCTACAGCCTGCTCAAGAGCTTGATTAATGTCCGAGCCGATACTTTGAATATAGCATAGAGCTTCTTCCATTAACTTCGCCTCAAGGTTTGCAATCTGCTGACGCTTTTTATAAATACGTTCATATAGCGGCAACAGTTTCTCTGCAGAATTCTTTTGTGGATTCTGCTTGTTCTGCTGTATCTGTTCAACAATACGGTTTACCTGCTCGTTTAGATCAGTGATAACAAAGATATATCGCACCTTTGTTTGAAAGGGTTTGTCTTCCAACAACTCGCTGAGTTTTTTTGCAAAGGTAGATGCTGCCTCGTAAGAGGTAAGTTCTTTATCCTCGCATAGTTTTTTGAGAGTATCAAAGCGGTCATCCGTTAAAATGCTATCCAAAATTGGCTTATTAAAGTACCTTTCACGAAGATTTACATAGTCGGTGTCTTTCTTCCTTATGACAGGTGAAAACAACGCTGTAAAGAGGTCTGAAGCCAAATCTTTCGCATTTACGGGATACTGCGGTCTTTGATTTCCGTAATAGACGTCCTCAAAAGACATCCCTTGATAAATGAGATCTGCAAGTTTCGTTGAATTCAGTAACCTTTCGGAGCTGGGAGCAGAACGACTTAGCAGAAATTTTGTGAGCCACTTATCCGCCTTAGATAAATCCGTGTAGTAGTTGAATCTATCCATTCTTCGCATAGATTATCCTCCGTTATGTTTAATATTGTTAGGGTGTTCCCACGAGCAAACTTGCGTCTGCCCGTGGGATTTTGTTTTTAATTGTTATCGGAGAATAATGTTAGAAAGGAAGGTCATCATCGCTCTCTACATAGCCCTCGGTGGTGTTAGGAAATACGGGAGTAAATCCGCCGACAGAGTCTGCTGCAGGAGGATTGCCGCCGTTATTGTTATTCTGTCTGCCACCGGCACTCTCGCAGAAGTGAGCGCGGTCAACCTTGATTTCATATGCAGTTCGGTTGTTTCCGTCCTTGTCGGTATACTTACGTGTTTCGAGTGCACCTTCAACGGTAATCAGGTTACCTTTGCGGAAATGCTTGCAGATAAACTCTGCCGTGCCTCTCCAAGCAACGAAATTGAGAAAATCGGTCGGGTATTCATCATCGATCTTGTAGTTTCTCTGAACCGCCAAAGTAAAGCCAACAACGGGCACACCATTCTGGGTAGTGCGGAGTTCGGGATCAGCAGTAAGTCTTCCGGTTTTTACATCATAATTCAACATAATATTTAGTCCTTTCGTTATTTAAAATATTTAAGAATTGGTTTTCATTGCTTTCAGTTCTGCCATAGACAGATACGTGAAACGGGTTTGTTTATGAACATCGCGGCTGATTGCTTCTACGGAATCAAGCATACCCTCAATAGAGGAGAGTGCGGGGTCATTCTCGGAAAGTCCCACCTTTAAGGCTTCTGCACCATCATAAACCGTAATAATGTTATTGCGGAAACTAAGCAGAGCCTTATTCTTGTCCGTGGCATCATCAAATTTCTTGCGGAGTTCGTGTGCCTTTGCTAACAGTTCGTCAAGCTTATCTCCAAGAGGGTTAGTAACCAGCTTGTCAATAACCTCGGCAACAACACTGTATTGCTCGGGCTTATCCCACAAATAATTGACAAGTGCCTTTAAATCTGCAGGAATAACCATGTCTCTGCCGTTCAGCCAAGCCTCCGCCTGAACAACGGGAGCAAAGTTAAAATATGTACGGTCGGATACGGTTATTTCCTTGCGGCGCAGTTCATAGAGAATGTTATCTGCAATTTCGTAGATGCTTTCGGGAATCTTAACACCATGCACTTCATTCTGCATCTGCCACAACTCGTCAAGAGTAATGGTGGTGCAGATGCATGAGTCGGTTCCGTTCTGTTTTGCTTTTAAGATCTTCATACGATTGCTACGGTCTTCAACGTTGCGTGTGCATACTTTGAAGTCAAAGCGGTCATATAAAGCACGAAGGCATTTTTCCTCCGGATTGTTAAAGTTGGGTATCTCGTTCGATGCAGAGAAGAAACTGATAACCGGAATATCGGTAGTAATACCTTCATTAGTGTATTTGCGCTCATTCAGTGCTTTAAGCAGACTGTTCAGAACACCATCATTTGCCTTAAACAGCTCATCAAGGAAGCAAATATGACTATCAGGGATTTTGCCCTCTGTAATCATTTCGGGAGTGCCTTGACTGTAAAGAGCAAGGGCACCCTGGTATCTGCTCATTTTGCCCTGCAGTTCCGAAAGACGCATAAAGTCTGCATCCGTTACTGCGGTGTCCATAAGCTGCTTTAATTCCTTGCGCATATTACAGTATTTTTCATCAGCCTCAAGGCGTGAATTTGAAATATGTCCGGGAATAATGCTGGCAAGATCAAGTCTGCCGAAAAGCTGTTCTTGGTCGATGCCTTTGCTCATAAGAACATCAAACTGTTTTGCATCGGTGATGTGGGAACGAAAACGGTCAATCGCTTGGGATTTTGCCTGTCCCGGTTCACCCAATACAAATAGGTTTTTTCTTGTGAGCAGAGCCAGAGCGATAACGTGTATCAGTTCATCACGCTCGGCAAGGCTGTCGCATACCTCTGAAATTACAGCATTCATTTTTGTTTTAAGCATAAACGATTCCTTTCTTACGCTGCGGCAGGTACCGCAGTTTTGGTTTTAGTAGCTTTCGCTCTGGGCTTTTTCTCTTTCTTTTCTTCGGGCTGTTTTATCCTTACGGGACCTCTTGGGCCGACACAATACTTGCTTTGGTTTGCCTCAATAAGCATAAAGCCACGAGGATCCAACGAAAGATTAAGCGGTCCGGAAGTCTGACGCAAACAGTCAAGCAGCCATTTTGCCTGATAGTTAAACCCATCGGGAGCAGTTGGCACTGTTTCTGTTGCAGGGATTTCAGCCTGAGATGCACCCATAGCGGTTTGGGTTTTCATAGCAACTTTATTGTCTGCAATACAAAGATTGATACAGGTATCATCGCCCGTATTAAATATGGTCGCAACGTTACCCGCCAGATCATAAAGTGCTCTTGCATCCATTGTTGCCTTATACATAGGCTTAATGTAGTTTACAAGCTTGCTGCCTTCGATATAATCGCCCCTATAGAGCTGGGAGGAAAAGAACATATCCTCTTTCATAAAGACAGCGTAATTTCCATTAACGCCTACATACAGTTCGTCGTTGGGAGAAACGATAGAGGCAAGGATGCTAAGTGCTTTTTCGTGCAGAATTAAGTCTAACTTTCCGTCAGAGCCGTGAGGAGTTTGCGACAGCGCCGCAATTTGTCCGTTAGTGGCTTCTGCCGTTGTTTGTCCGTTTGCAAAGGATAACTTTACGAACTGCAAGGAGTGCTTATGTATTTCCTGCACCTTTGGGTCTGTGGCAAAAATGGTACGTTTGATAATAGAGTTGATACCTTTGACACAGATAAAGTCCTCGGGAAACGGTATCTGCATACGGGGAAACTTTTTAGACTCAAGGAACGGAACGCCATATCGGCACTGTCCGCCTTTGATTTCAAGCTCGTTGCTGAAACCAATTCCTATCTCAACCGTTTCGCCCGGCAGAAGTTTTAACATATCTGCAACGATGGGTTTAATGAGCATAGAGCCGCCCTCAAGAATATGCTCGTTACGCAGTCTGCACTGAATTTGAGTGTGGGTGTCTGTACCTGTAATTGTTATAATGCCGGTGTTCGCATCCGCCTCAAAAAGAAGACTGCTGAGTTCGGGTAGATCTTTAAGGTTGCCTAACGCTCTCATTGCTGTTTTGATGGCGTTTAATAGAGTTATACGGTTTGCTGTTATTCTCATTGATTTGCTCCTGTTCGTTTGATTTAGTCGATAAGAGAAATTTCATCGGGAGCCATTACAATACCGTCAAGGCAAATATCTTGTAGTGTTCGTGGTTCGTCGTAGATATAACTGAACCGCTTTTCCAATCTCTCAATTACCGCTGGGTCTGTAGGCTCTTCAAAATCACAGTAGATGTCAATGCAATCGTTATCGGTATCCATATCTCCATCTGTTGCAATTTCGGTGATCTTACCAACAAGACCAGCATAATCAGAGCGCTTATTAACGGAAACAGCAGCGCCGACAGTATAGGTAACGCCCTCAAATTCAACGCTTTCTCCGATTTTTTCTGCTACCATTCAATTTCCATCCTTTCGATGTCAAGAGTCAGGAAATTCTTGTTAATGTATTCTCTTATATCCCATAAGCCTTTATACTCACTGTTCTCATCATCCAACCGTTGCTCTATTGCTTTTCGTAATGCTTCCAGTTTGTCTCGGTTAGGGTCTAAAAGATAATACGTTTCAAGAACTCTGTTCTTTGGATTTTCTGGTTCATTGTCAATGATATCGACTCGTATAATGTTTTCTGTCATTGGCAAAAACCTCAATTTTCAATAATATCTACATATTCTCGGATTATCTCCAAAGCATCTTCATAGCTTTCCGACTTGGTGACTCTCTCACGCATTTCTGCAGCCTTTTGCTTTGCGTTAATAATGCTATATACCTTCATAGCATTTTCCGCATGAGCAAGGATGGTGAAGATATTGCCATCGGGAGAATCAAAATCTATGTAGATTTTGGGTTTAGTTTGCACTTCATACATTTTCAAGCACCTCAAATTCATACATTACATTTCCGCTTTTATCCAAAACGCTTACCGTATCTCCAAAGATATAACGGCTAGCTTTTTCAAATG
>JAZUNO010000038.1:0-3902 GCA_045604185.1 Acutalibacteraceae bacterium
ATTCCCACGGTGTCTTGTAACTTTAAAAATACGTTTCCTAACGGCTATTGCAGCCTGGTAAGGAAACTGTATAAAAAACAAAGACGCTTGCAGCAACACTAAGGGTGCATTTGCTCAACGGCGAGTACTTGCTTTGTAGGCAAGGGATTGCAGGGTTCGAATCCCTGTATGCATATAAACAGCGTCTTGTAAAGTGACAGCTGCCGGTGCATTTGGCCTAAGGCAGGTACCTGAAATTACATGAGTTGCACGGAGTCCGATTCTCCGTATGCAGAAGCGGGTGTCACTCAGAATGTACGGCGGTAGTTCAGTTGGTAGAACAGGAGATTATATCTCTCAGTGTCGCGAGTTCGATTCCCGCTCGCCGTGCATTCTGTTATTCCTCTGTAAAATTAAAGGTGCTTACAGCAACACTTAGCGTTCCGAGGAGATAAACCTCATTAAAAAATCAAGTTCGGGCAGCAACCCTTACGAGCACCTTGTATATTTGACCTGTACTCGACGGCCGGGTAACTGACGGAGCAATTCCGTACGGGTCTCCCAAAAAAGCACGCACAGCAATAGTTCAGGGTGCCGAATACCCGTCCCCGGGATATGCTTCCCGAACGGAAACCGCACTTTGTATATTTTAGTTTATTTATGTGAAAAGGAGTGAGTTTCATGATAGAATATCTGAAGCAAGAATCAAATAAGACTTATACCGAAAACGGAGCGATAACTCACAAGACAACTCTGTCAGATTGTCTTGATCTGTTCGCAACCATCGGTGCTATTCGTCGTGCAAGCGATGAAGAAATCACAGCTCGCTTTATGCGTGCATTTACAGAAGACAAGGATATCGCCATGAAACTTCTGTTTTTTGCTCGTGATATCCGCGGCGGTCTCGGTGAACGCAGAGTTTTCCGCACAAGCCTTCGCTGGCTTGCCAATAACAATGCCGAAGCGGTTCGCAAGAATCTTATTTACATAGCGGAGTATGGTCGCTTTGACGATCTGCTGGTGCTGTTCGGCACTCCCCTTGAAAAAGAGATGCTCCATCTTATCAGAGAGCAGCTCAACAAGGATTTGGAGGCTATGGAAAAAGGTGAGGAAATATCTTTGCTTTGCAAGTGGTTACCTTCTGTTAACGCCTCTAATCAGGACACAATCAGAACAGCAAAGAAAATAGCACACTTTCTCAAGATGGACGATAAGACTTACCGAAAGATGTTAAGTCAGATGCGAGCTTATATCCGTATAATCGAAAATAATCTTCGAGAGAGGGACTACACCTTCGATTATGAAAAGCAGACCTCCAAAGCTCTGTTTAAGTATCGCAAAGCATTTATGCGTAACGATAACGAGCGATACTCACAGTTTATTAATAAGACATCTACAGGTGAAGCTTCTCTTAACGCTTCAACCCTCGCCCCCTACGAGCTTGTAGAGCCGTATCTGAACTGCGGTTGGCAATACGGCAATAATACTTTTATGAAAAACATCTCCGAGGAAGAAAAGAAGAGCCTTAATGCCACATGGGAAGCACTTCCCGACTTTGGAACAGCAGCAAATGTACTGCCTATCATCGACACCTCAGGTTCGATGTATTGGGCGGCAAAGCCTATTCCTGCCGCAGTCGCATTATCTCTCGGCATTTACTTTGCAGAGCATAATACGGGTGTTTTCAGAAATCATTTCATTGAGTTTTCAAGTAAGCCTCAGCTTATTGAAATCAAGGGAGAAACTTTTGCCGATAAGCTTCAGTACATCTGCTCCTTCAACGAGGTTGCAGATACAAATCTTGAGGCTGTATTTGATCTGGTTCTCAGTGCCGCTGTTAATAACAACGTGCCTCAGTCAGAACTTCCCGAAAAGCTGATTATCGTCTCTGACATGGAGTTTAACGAGTGCATTGATAACGCAGATGAAACGAACTTCAATAATGCCAAGAGAAAATTTGAAGTAGCAGGATACAAACTTCCCGAGGTTATCTTCTGGAATGTTGCGAGCAGAAACAGACAGCAGCCGGTCAAGAAAAACGAGCAGGGTGTTGCTCTTGTATCGGGATGCACACCTGTGCTTTACTCTCAGGTAACCGACGGAAGTTTGTCTGCCATGACACCCTTTGAGTTTATGCTCGATGTCCTCGGTAGTGAGAGATACGAAAAAATAGTTGCATAAGATGAGGGGCGGAAGTAATTTTCGCCCCTATTTGTTTTTGAAAGGAAGATTTATATGATTCAGATTGTCGGCAAGTTCAATACTGCCGTATGCTATACAGATACATTAGAGCCTACTGCCTTTGAGCAAATCGAAAGCGTTTGCAACGAGGAGGCTTTTGCAAACTCGAAAATCAGAATTATGCCTGATGTTCACGCAGGTAAGGGCTGTACCATCGGTACTACAATGACCATTACTGACAAGGTTGTTCCAAATATGGTAGGTGTGGATATTGGTTGTGGTATGTACACTGTCAGCCTTGGAAAAGCAGAAATTGATCTTGAAAAGTTCGACGAAGCCGCACACCTTATCCCCTGCGGTAGAAATGTCTGGGAGGGCAGACTTGAGCGATTTGATTTAACCCGTCTGCGTTGTCACAGAGTTCTCAAAGATACCAAAAGACTTGAGAGAAGCCTGGGCACATTGGGCGGAGGTAATCACTTTATTGAAATCGACAAAGATGATGAGGGAAACAAATACCTGATTATCCACTCCGGCAGCCGCAATCTTGGCACTCAGGTAGCGGAGTATTATCAGAGTATTGCTGTTGATTTAAACTGCGGAAAGGAAGAGTACTTTAATAAGCGGGAGGAAATCATCCGCACTTACAAGGAGCAAGGACGCAGAACTGAAATTCAGGCGGCTTTGAAGCAACTGCAGAAAGAGTGGGAGGAAAAGTCTCCCACAATGCCTGCTGATCTCTGTTTCCTCTACGGCTCCTTTATGGAGGATTACTTACACGATGTAAGCATCTGTCAGGAGTTTGCAAGCCGTAATCGTGAGAAAATGGCAGAAATCCTTCTTGAGAAGACAGGTCTTGTAGCTTACGATGCTTTCCAGACCATTCATAACTACATTGATGTAGATGAGATGATTCTGCGCAAAGGCTCGGTTTCCGCAAAAGCAGGCGAAAAGCTTCTGATCCCTATTAATATGCGCGACGGAAGCCTTATCTGCATCGGCAAGGATAACGAAGACTGGAACTATTCCGCTCCTCACGGTGCCGGTCGTTTAATGTCCCGCTCTGCTGCCTTTGAAAAGCTCACAATGGAGGAGTATATGAAGCAGATGGAGGGTATTTACACCACCTGTGTCAACACACAGACTCTGGATGAATCCCCTATGGCATATAAGAATATGGATGAGATCGTTGCAAATATTGAGCCCACTGCAGAAATCTTTGCACATATCAAGCCTATCTATAATTTTAAGGCCGCAGAATAATAAAGCTGAAATTTCTCAGCGAATATAGTAAGACCGCAAAACCATTCGTGGCTTTGCGGTCTCATTTTTTATTTAGTCAACAATTTTAGGGTTAATTCCATTTCCACTCGTAACACGCACTGAAAATAGCTTTTCGTTTGTGGTCACAACTCAATTCTACTTTCGCGATGCCCTCTTACGAACAGTTAAGTTCAGGTCCTGCATCTTTCTACCCATAACATCATCCTTGGCCACAAGCAAAAGATCTTTATCCATATTATTAAGTGCATGCAAAACTGCAGCGTATATTCCGATTGCAACAGAAGGGCTACCTTTCTCCACATTCCACAAGGAACAACGACTGATTCCGGCTCGCTCTGCTACAAGCTCAACAGACAAATTACGGCGAAGTCGCGCAAGTTTAATCTGTTCTCCCATAGTTTTTAGTATATCCTCCGTTGCAGGCAATATATTATATGATGCTTTTTTCATGCAAATCA
>JAZUNO010000039.1:0-4450 GCA_045604185.1 Acutalibacteraceae bacterium
GTCCTTACAGACGCGAATCTCAGGGTTCCTTGTTTCTTTCGTTGTTTAATTTTCAAGGTGCGTGTGCGCTTCTTTTCGGGCATTTTCGACTCTCACAAGCCGCCGCTCCCTCAAGGCGCACGATTATATTACCAAATCATCTACGCTTTGTCAACACTTTTTTCAAACTTTTTTTATCTTTTTTAACTTCTTCACTACACCTCCGGGTGTTTCGTGTAGAGTGAAAGAAAAAGCCCGCTTTAATAAAGCCGGCTTTCTCCCTATAAACAGCATATATAAACTATGAAAATGAAGGCGGATTTACCTGCACATCTGTAAATCGGCTATCCGTTGGTGACGGCTCAGACATACTAAAATACATCTTTGCAGCCTTTGTTGTGCCAAAATCATGATTGGAACCTGTATTCTGCACTTTATTAAACGCTTCCCTGAACATAGCATTATGTGCCTCTTCCCTATTCAAAAGGAAATCAATTGTCTCTTTTACCTTCTTATCATTAATTTGCCTATAAAGATACTCATATACAACTTTTGCTCGCTGTTCCGAAGCAATGTTGGAAAGAAGATCTGCACAAAGGTCTCCTGTTACAGTCACATAATCAGCAGTCCATGAATATCCGGATGCGTTTATAAGTCCCGGATTAAGACCCAACAGCACATGAGATTCTATTTCTCCTGCTGTAACCGACTGTGAATCTACATCATGACCGTTGAGTAAGTTTATTGTCTGAGCAACCATTTCCATGTGACCAAGTTCTTCCGCAGCAATATCTAAAAATAAATCTTTGATCTCGGGATCTTTTATTCTAAAGCTTTGAGACATATATTGCATCGCTGCTTTCAATTCTCCGTTTCCACCACCAAGCTGTTCTTGTAGAAGTGCTGCATACTGTGGATTAGGTTGTTCTACTGCTACAGGATGAAAAAGCATTTTTTCATGTTTAAACATTTTATCAACCTCACTTTCAATAAATATCATCACCATATTTTTCATTATTATTCCTCTGCTGGTATACTTCTCGCTGTTTATAAAAAAAACGACACGCCTGTGCGTGCCGTTTTATATCCATATTAAATTACAGATTATAGTACTTATCAAACTCAGCCGGATGCGGTATTGCGGCCAACTGACGGCACTCATCACGCTTTGTCTGTATGAAGTTCTTCAAAAGCTCTTCAGGGAATACTCCGCCCGCAGTCAGATAATCATGATCTGCCTCAAGTGCATCAAGAGCCTCTTCCAAAGATGTCGGAAGATGATGAAGTTTTGCCTTTTCTTCATCGCTGAGATGATAAAGATTCACATCATACGGGCCCCAACCGTTCTCATGAGGATCAATCTTATTCTTTACACCGTCAAGACCTGCCATAAGAATAGCTGCATAGCAGAAATACGGATTGCATGTAGCATCAGGATTACGAAGCTCAAAGCGACGCTTGTCAGGGCTCTTTGCATATGCAGGAATTCTGATAACAGCACTACGGTTAGATGTTGCATACCCAACAGTTACAGGAGCCTCAAAACCAGGCACAAGACGTTTAAACGAGTTAGTGCTGGGATTGGTAAGAGCACAAAGAGAGCCGATATGCTTCAAAAGTCCACCCATAAAATAATGAGCTGTCTCGCTCAAACGGGCATATCCGTTATCATCAGAGAACACAGGTTCACCGTCTTTGAGGAGAAGCATATGAACATGCATACCACTACCTGCCTCACCATAGATGGGCTTTGGCATAAAGGTAGCTGTTTTGCCGTACTTCATAGCTGTGTTATGGATAATATACTTAATCATCATTGTAGCGTCAGCCATCTTGGACATCTGACCAAGCTGAGGCTCAATCTCAAACTGTCCGGAAGCCGCAACCTCGGGATGATGATAGTTAATCTCGATGCCTGCATCTTTCATATACATGCACATCTCACTGCGGCACTCATAAGCCTGATCAAAGGGCTTTGCAATATGATAAGCTTTCTGTTTAGGAACAATACAGCCACGGCCCTCAGTAGCGCTGTTCCAATATGACTGCTGTGTATCCAAAGCAACACCAATACTGTTAGGCTGCACTTCCCAACCTACCTGATCAAAAAGATAAAACTCAAACTCAGGAAGAATAAGCATAGTATCAGCAATACCTGAATCTTTCATGTACTGTTCAGCCGCTAATACAATATTACGCGGATACTGTGCCAACGGACGGTTCTCGGGATTAGCGATAATCATTGCGTTACCTGTCATTGACAGCGTAGGAATATCGCAAAACGGATCAACAACTGCTGTATCCGGATCAGGAATAAAAACCATGTCACTTTTTTCAACAACAGCATAACCGTAGTTGGATGCATCAAATCCGATGCCGCTCTTCATTGTGTCCTCAGAAAAATTCTCTGCCGGAATGGTCACGTGTCTATACTGACCGTTGATGTCTACCATCTTAAAGTCAACCATTTTGATATCTTTTTCTTTGATAAGCGCCAGTACGTCCTGTATGCTTTTGGCCATAAAACTACTCCTCTTTATTTATGTATATTGTTTAGGAGATTTCTGTCTCCTTATATAGGAAATTTTATCACAATATATCTGCAAATGCAAGAACTGCTACTATGTTAATTTCAGATAGATAGATAAATAAACACGTATATAAAAAGCACGCTTACTCATCACCACAAAAGTGATAAAATGCGTGCTCTGAAAAACCAATCGATATATTACCTAACAATTTGCTCGATATTCTTTCTTGCATAATCGATTATCTGTTGATGCAATTTTTCATCTTCGTAAAACTTATCGTCAAAACTTTCGAAATCAAATCTTTTAGTTTGTTTTTCATATTCATCAACACTTGATATTTTAAAAGACGACAAATCATTAACATTAATATTGTTTTGGGAAACAAATTCATCAAACAATGTTTTTAATTCAAATGCGCCTACAGCATCAAGTGCCTTGCTTATGTAAGGGGCACATTCACTGCTGGAATTTACAAAAAACTGACACAAACCGCCATTGTTAACTTCCATCTCAAATTTATTGAGTGAATATACAAGCTTTTGCTCCTCAGTAAGTTCAGGTGCATTAAAATCATACACAGCATCTTCACAAACACATTCAATAGCATCATAAAAATTTTCATCATCCAAAGCAAGTAAATCACATTTGCTCATAGCTCTTATTTTCTTTGCTTTTTTCATGTTTTTCAAATTAAAAAGTATTGTGCCTATTCCCATAGCAAAACATCCCCTGTTTATTATTTGATAATCCAAACACAACAAATTATTTTTCTACCGTGTACACATTTCTAAAAAAATTGAGTATTCACGAGACCCAAGTCATTTATGAATACTCAACGTGGTGCGGGTGACCGGACTTGAACCGGTATGGTGTTGCCACCGAGGGATTTTAAGTCCCTTGCGTCTGCCGATTTCGCCACACCCGCATATTTACTTTTTGACTGAATTATTATATTGCATCTTAAAAAATTTGTCAACTGTTTTTGTTCCGTATACACAAAAACTATATAAGAAATCAACAATGTTTAAAAACAAAAATCAAAAGGATCCGCGACCAAAAGAACGCAGATCCTTTTTGTCAGTATTAGCATCTAAAAAGATTTTGTTACACAACGCTTAACAAAAATCAATAATGCAGATAAGGAATTATTTATATCTTCCTTCTGTAAAAGTAACGTCTCCGCCCGCCGCTCTGCTCGCAGGACCAAACTCTGTTTCACTCACATAATTACCTGTCCAGGGGCAATACACATCAACAAAATATTTACCAGAACCATCCATTTCCTTCATAACGTAGAATTTGCGCTTGGCTGGATCATTGGATGAACCATCGTATGCCTTGATCATGCTTCTTTCGTTTATCCAACTTACAAACTTATAAAGGCCCAATTGCACAGCTAAAAGAACGCCCGCAGTAGAAAGATCTACACCAAACTTAGCTGCAACCGCCGTAGCAACTGCAGTAGCGGCTTCCGCTCCATAACTATCCACAACATATTCAAAAATATTTTTATTTCCTCGATATACAGTCATAGCGTAAGATTCTTCAGCACCAAAATAAATTATGTGATAAGGCCAAAAGCTTCCTTCAGTCGGCCACGGATCTCTGAAGCCTCTGTAGCTGCCGCCTCTTGGTGCATATGTAGTTCTCGGCACTTCCGCCCTGGCACTTTTTCCACCATTAGCAACACCATCAGAATTTTTTAACACAACAGAAGATGAAGCTATAGTGCGATCAGTAGTAACAGCACTAGGCAAGTCTGCTAAATAGTCATAAGGCAGGAAAGCACTAATCTTGCCATCTTCATCAATGTCTATTTCGCACCCAGGGAAATAGAGCTCACAATATTCAATAGTTCTTTCAACATTTGCTTTTTTCTCAGCTTCAACAGCAAACGCCTCCAACGGTATAATGGAAATAGCAATCAAAGCTAATACCAC
>JAZUNO010000040.1:0-7128 GCA_045604185.1 Acutalibacteraceae bacterium
CCGCAAGAGCAAACCCCTCGTTTGTTGACCCGCCGTATATATAAAAAAACGTAGTAGTAAGGCCACTGGAACTCGATTCAAGTGTACTCTCTACCGAAGAATAATAATAATTTTTAATTAAAAAGCATGATGAAGCCGCCACAACTATAACCAGTGCGATAATAACACTCAATATATTCTTTATCCATCTGCGTGTTATTCCGCCGACCTTTTTCATCGTGACGTCTCCTTTCAAATCAGTTTTTTAAGCAATCCATTTATAGCCTATACCCCAAAGAGTAAGCAAATGCTTTGGTGCTGATGGGTCATCCTCAACTTTCATTCTCAATCGGCGGATGTTAACATCAACTATCTTTTCCTCGCCAAAATAATTTTCGCCCCATACCCTTTCAAGAATTGCTGTTCTCGAAAGTGCGGCTCCCTGGTTAGTAAAGAAATACTCCATTATCTGAAACTCAACCTGTGTAAGCTCAATCGGAATATTATTTTTTGTAAGGGTTCTGTTCCTTATATTTAAAACAAACTCTCCCGAAACGATTGTTTTGCTTGCATCATTATTCTGGGCAGGTGCTGAAATCATCTCAACGCGTCTGTAAAGTGCATCCACGCGAGCGATAAGCTCCGAGGGTGAAAACGGCTTCGTCACATAGTCATCCGCACCCATCATAAGACCCGAAACCTTATCCATCTCTTGTGTTTTTGCAGTAAGCATTATAATACCAAGCTTCGGATTCAAGGCTCTGAGTTGCTTACAGACCTCAAGTCCGTCCATATACGGCATCATAATATCAAGCAATGCAACATCTATATCACCGTTGCTTGCGTTGTACTTTTCAATTGCCTGTGCACCGTCTGAAGCCTCAACTACATCGTAGCCGTTTCGTTTCAGATTGATTACAATAAATTCTCTTATCGCTGATTCGTCTTCTGCTACAAGTATCTTTTTCATTCAGCTCACCCCTTGAACCCTTTTATATATGGTTTAACAGATTCAACTGTTATTCCCGCGCTCGCACCTTTTTCTGCAGCCTCGAAATAAACAACCGTACTGTTGGTTTCAAACAAATAGTTTTTCTCATCAATTTTACGCTTCTGAGCTTCTTCCTTGGTAGCACTTACAATCGCAAACAAATCCTCACCCAGATACTGTGCCGATGAGTTATACACCTTGAACACCCATCGTCTGCTGTTGTCATAGGCATAAACCGTAAACTCACCCATGATTTTTTTCATACCGTCAAAATAGACTATATATGAGTCCAGGGTATTCACAAGCGTCTGTGTGCGTTCAAATTCCGTATCGGTCTTTATCTCAATCCAATCGGTAATATTCATCTGATGGTAGGTGTTCTGATTATCAGTATAACGTCTTGAACCTTCAAAAACAGTCTGACTCGGTATCTCTATAACACCGTCGCCGTCAAAATCCTGCGACACCAGACTCTCATCTCGTCTGGTAATAACGTTGGACTGCGTTTCAACATTGAAAACAGGTGTTATAAGTGCCTTTGCAACAGAGTTCCAATAAATAACCTCTGTTATCATCTGAACCTCGCCCTTCAAGGCATCAACATATATCCTCATCGGAGACGACAAGCTTGCTTTTTCTGTCTTAACAGCAAGATAACTGCTTATCCCGCCATCAAGCCTGGCGGTTGCAAACTCCGATATAACTCCTGCCTCGTTCAGCTTTAAAACTTTTGCAAGCGACTGCGGTGATGTACTGTTGCTGAAATCCTGCTGGATTATAAATATATCAAGCTGACCGTCACTGTCAACATCGATATTCTCCATTACCGTATAGACTTCCGTACATATATTTTTGACTTCCAACTCCTCAGATGACGTTTGACACATATATACGGAAAGCATCTTGCCGGAATCATTATCATAGATACTCTGAGAAACAAATATTGCCGGGCAGCCGTTTGCAGACATCTGAACAAAGCGGACAAAGTTTACGCTGCTGCCTGAAGCCGCAAAATCTGCAACAGAAACCCACTCGCCTGCGACATAATCCAAAACATTCATATGTGCCTTTGACGGATCATCCTGTCTTGAATAAAAAACAATTGCTTCATCATTACCGTCATTATCAATATCGTGTAAGACAAACGCTGACCTGTAATCACCCGATGATGGCGGAATAAGCGTTATTCCCGTTGGCACCCCGGGAGCCTTGTTTTTATCTGTTACTGCATTTTCAAATGCTGTTTTCAGTTCAGTATCAACACCCGAAACAAGCGGCGGACGCATAAGAAGATCAACGGATTTCAGATTGAATCCGCTACATCCGCACAAACATATCAACAGTGCAGTTAAAAGCACCGATGCCACAATACGCTTTTTCATCTCGCCACCCTTTCCTGTCGTTTGGATATACCGATAGGCATTATATCTATTATCAAGTCATTATACCACATATTGTAGCTCTATTTCAACCTGAACACATAATAATTCACAAAAAATCAATAAAAAAGATCGGAGCAATTCCAAAATCAAGGATTTGCTCCGATTTAATTTTATTCAAGCACTTCGCTGATAACAGCAACAGCTTTTTCAATAAGCTCGAACGGTATGTTCAGTGCCGGCAAAAGACGTACTTTATCCTTTGCAGTAAGCACCATCAACCCTTTTTCAAGGCACTTGGCCACAACATCTGCTGCAGGCATCTGCGTTTCAACGCCTAACATGAGTCCCTTACCCGTAACCGATTTTACCTTTGGAAGCTTCAAAAGTTCCGTCTTTATGTATTCACCTTTTTCAGCAACTGCTTTAAACAGCTCGTCGTCAAGACGTTCCACTATGCTGACAGCACCTGCCGCACAGATTGGATTGCCGCCGAAAGTTGAACCGTGAGTACCGTAAGAGAGCGTGTTCTCTGTCTTCTCGCCAAACAAAACCGCTCCTATGGGCAATCCGCCGCCAATGCCTTTTGCAGTAGTAACGATATCCGGCTTTATACCGTAGTGCTCATAGCAATACATTTTACCCGTTCTGCCGTTACCCGTCTGAACCTCATCGATTATAAGCAAAACATCTCTCTTTTCGCACTCCTGAGCAACAGCCTTAACATAGCTTTCCTCGAGCACATTAACGCCGCCTTCACCCTGTATAAGCTCCATCATAACTGCCGCACAGTCATCTGTCATCTTTGAGAGAGTGTCTTCTATATTATTGGCTTGAGCATAATCAAAGCCATCAAGGAACGGGTCAAAATACTGATGCATGACATCCTGACCCGTAGCAGACAAGGTAGCTATTGTTCGTCCGTGAAAACTGTTTTTCAGGGTCACTATCTTACTCCTGCCCGCTCCGTATTTATCAAGAGAATACTTTCTTGCTGTCTTTATGGCACACTCGTTTGCTTCCGCACCAGAATTGCCGAAGAAAACTTTTTTCATGCCCGTCTTCTTGCAAAGAAGCTCCGCAAGCTTTACCTGAGGGTCAGTATAATAGAGATTTGATGTGTGTGCAATAAGCTCTATCTGCGTTATAACCGCCTTTTGCCACTCAGCATCGCAAGCGCCAAAAGTATTAACCGCTATTCCGCTCGAAAGGTCGATATACTCTTTACCGTCCTCTCCAAGAAGCACACTGCCGCTTCCGCTTTTTATCGCAAGCGGAAAACGCTTGTATGTGTTCGCAATATACTGTTTATCCCCTGAAAAGATATCCATAAGTCCCCCCGCTATTTCGTAAACATAGTTCCGATGCCCTCATTGGTAAACATCTCAATAATTATTGAATGCGGCACTCGTCCGTCTATTATAATAACTTTTTTAACTCCGCTGTTAACAGCTGTAATACAACCCTCAACCTTCGGTATCATTCCGCCTGAGATAATACCCTGTTCCAACAGTTCATCCAACTCGTCAGCTTTAATAATAGGAATAAGTGATGACTCGTCATGAGTATCTCTGAGTATGCCGTTAATGTCTGTCATTGTTATAAGGCTCTCTGCACCAAGTGCCGCCGCAATTTTACAAGCAGCTGTATCTGCATTTATATTGTAAATATTACCCTCATCATCGCAGCCTACTGTTGAAATTATCGGAATATATCCGTTTTCAAGCAAATCCAAAATAGGCTGAGGATTAATAGAACTTATCTCACCGACAAAACCGAGCTTCTCGTCAACAGGTTGAGCCTTTATCATTCCTGCGTCAACGCCCGACAGACCAATCGCCTTACCGCCGTGAGCTCCCAAAAGCTTTACCAGATCCTTGTTGACCTTACCTGCAAGAACCATCTGAACAACGTCAGCTGTATCCTTGTCGGTAACTCTGAGTCCGTCAACAAATTTCGACTCTATATTCATGCGGTTAAGAGTAGCCGTAATTTCAGGACCGCCACCATGAACAAGTACCGTCTTTATTCCCGTAAGAGAAAGCAGAACAAGGTCGCCCATAACAGCAGTTTTAAGTTCCTCATTAACCATAGCGTTGCCGCCGTACTTTATTACAACTATCTTGTCTGTATACTGCTGAATATACGGAAGTGCGCAAGTAAGAACTTCGGCACGCTGTGCATTGGTTATTTCCATTTTTATCTCCCCCAAAGTCATTGTTAAATCAGGTTCTGTAATCACCGTTTATGCGTACATAATCATAGGTAAGGTCACAACCCCATGCTTTTGCAAACTCTTCTCCCGAGTTCAAAGCGACGTTTATAATTATCTCATCTTTAAGCAAAATCTCTTTAGCCTTTTCCTCCGAGAAATCCACACCCGCTCCGTCTTTGCAAACCTCTATCTCTCCTGCCTGCGACACAAAAGAAACATCTATCTTTGTAACATCGATATCCACGCCTGCATAACCCAGAGCACACAGCACTCTGCCCCAATTGGCGTCAGCACCGAACATTGCAGACTTTACAAGGCTCGAGCAAATCACGCTCTTTGCCGCCACACGTGCTATATCCTTTGTAGCAGCTCCCGTGACATAACACTCGATAAGCTTTGTAGCACCCTCGCCGTCCTTTGCTATCTCACGGCACAGATGACGTGTAACTTCCGCAAGTGCATCCTTGAACTTTTCAAAACTTTCACAATCTTCTGTAATCTCAGCATTCCCTGCTGCTCCGTTAGCAAGAATACATACCATGTCGTTTGTGGAAGTATCACCGTCTACGCTTACCATATTAAAGCTGTCCTTAATATCCTCGCTAAGTGCTTTCTGAAGAAGCTCTGAAGATATTGCAACATCTGTTGTAACAAACACAAGCATTGTCGCCATATTCGGATGTATCATACCCGAACCCTTGGCTATACCGCCGACTCGGCACTCTGTTCCGTCTATATCAAAGCTTACGGCAATCTCTTTTTGAACGGTGTCGGTAGTCATAATAGCCTGAGCCGCATCACTGCTGCCGCTGTATGACAGTTTTTCAGAAAGCTCTTCAAGACCGTTTGCAATAGGTTCAATGGACATCGGAACGCCTATAACACCGGTAGATGCTACAACAACATCGTTTGCATCAATACCGATAGCCTCACCCAAAGCACAGCACGTTGCCTGTGCAACCTGCTCACCGTCTGCATTGCAGGTATTAGCGTTACCGCTGTTGCAAATTATAGCCTTTGCTTTACCGTCTTTTAAGTGGTGCATTGTGACCTGAAGCGGCGCACCCTTGACAAGGTTCTGCGTATAAACCGCTGCCGCAGATGCAACATTGTCACTTACAATCAACGCCAAATCTTTCTTTGCCTTATTTTTCCTTATTCCGCAATGTATGCCCGAGGCTTTAAATCCCTTAGCCGCACACACGCCGCCGCTTATTACTTTCATTTTCTATTCCTCTCGATACACAGATTTATAAAACAAGTCCTTTAAGCTCATCACAGCCCATGATAATATTCATACACTGCATTGCGGCACCCGAAGCACCTTTTCCCAAGTTACAGAATCTGGCCGCAACAAGCATACGCTCATCGTTACCTGAAACTATAATCTCCATATTATCTTTGCCCGAAAGCGTATTGCTGTACAAGAAACCGTTTTCAGCTCCCGTGTTGCCGTCCTCAGGCACAGAGATAAGTTTCTCTCCTGCATAATAATCTGTATAAAACTCACGAAGCTCGCTAACGCTCATCTTCTTTTCCATAAGTCTTGAGTATAACGGTATGCTTACAACCATTCCGCTGTAATAATCGGCAACTATGGGATTGAATATCGGTTTGTCAGAAAGTCCGCAGACCGCTTTCATCTCTTTTAAATGCTTATGCTCAGCACCTAATGCATACTGTGCCGGCGAAGAGAGTTGTACATCTCGCTGTTCACTGCGATAATCGGCAATCATCTTCTTGCCACCGCCGCTGTATCCCGTAATAGAATGACAAACAACGGGATAATCGGGTGCTATGATACCACTGCTCACAAGAGGATATGTAACTGCACAAAAACCGCTTGCATGGCATCCGGGAACCGCTATGCGAGTACCGTTGACCACATTCTCTCTGTGTGTTTTTGAAAGCTCCGGAAAGCCATAACTCCAACCTTCCTGCGTTCTGTGTGCAGTGGAGGTATCAATAATCTTTACGGCAGCAGATGCGTTGCTGACGGCCTCACGTGCCGCATCATCAGGTAAGCAGAGAAAAGTTATGTCCGAAGAGTTCATAGCCTGTATACGTGCATCGGTATCTTTTCTCAACTCTTCAGGCAAGGTTATGAGATTAACATCATCTCTGCTGCCAAGCCTGTCAAAAATTTTTATGCCCGTGGTTCCCGAAGAACCGTCAATGAATATATTAACCATTCGCTTTCTCCCGTGAACAGATTTCGACTTATTATTATACTACAAAAATAAAATAAAATCCACAAATAAAGTTTAGAATAATTATACACTTTATTCACTCTTGGTCAAGGGTTTATGCGTGTTTTTTTAATTTTTATTCATTGTTTATGAAATATACACTATTTTTAATAAAAAAAATGAAATTATTTATATATCAATTTTGTTTAATTATCTCATAATGAAAAAAAAACAGCAAAAAAAGTGTTATTATTTCAAATAAGATTAAATAATTATTCCTTTTTTTCTAAAAACATTTAAGGAAAGTAAAAGCATGAGAAAACGAAACACAAATCAAAACTTGATTTTTGCAATAATGACTGCACTGTTTGCCGC
>JAZUNO010000041.1:0-18638 GCA_045604185.1 Acutalibacteraceae bacterium
AGCTTTATAATTATTTTTTCAATGCTCTCTTCAATGCCGGCTTTTGCCAACTACAACGCCGTGTTGGAAAGCTCCATAAAAGAAAGCGGCCAGAAAATATATTCCGACATATATATTCTTTATAACTTAGATAACGACACCGTAATCTTTGAAAAGAACGCAGACAAGAAAGCGGCTCCCGCTTCCTTGACTAAAATTATAACTGCCGCCGTGGTTATTGAAAACTGTCAGAACCTCGACGAAGTTATCACTATCCCGGCAGCACCAATAAGACTTCTCGACGGCACGGGCAGTTCCATGGCAGGACTTCTGGTAGGCGAACAAATAAGCATAAAGAATCTGCTCTACTGTCTGCTTGTCCGAAGCGGTAACGAAGCCGCAAACATACTCGCTCAACACGTCGGCGGCTCAATAGAGAACTTCGTTCAGATGATGAACGACTTTGCCGCTAAACTCGGTTGCTCGAAAACTCATTTCGCCAACGCCCACGGCCTTGACGACCCCAACCACTACACCACAGCAAGGGACCTTTTGAAAATAAGCGAATATGCACTCACTCTTCCTCATTTTGAGGAGATAACTTCCAGCGTGAAATATACAGTACCTGCTACAAACATGAGTGAGGAAAGATATCTTCACAATACGAATTACCTGATGAACAAAGCCTATTCCGATTATTATTCGCCCTATGCTTCAGGCATAAAAACAGGCACAACCGACAACGCAGGCCGCTGTGTTATCTCAAAGGGTTCAGGCAACGGCTACAACTATCTGTGCGTCGTCATGAACGCCCCGTTTATGAATATTGACGATGACCCGATTGAAGAAAACTGTGCCTTTATCGACTGCAAAATGATGTTTAATTGGGTATTTGAAAACATCGAGCTTCAATCCGTCGCAACGCCCTCGCAAATCGTTGCCGAAGTTCCGCTTGAGCTCTCTTTTGAAAAAGATTATATAACTCTTGTGCCTGCAGAAGATGTGCTTGCACTCGTCCCCATCGGAACAAAATCAGGCGGTGTCTTAATCGAGCCCATAAAGGAAACTCTTCCCGAATACGTTAATGCACCCGTCGAAAAAGGGCAGGAAATCGCTCAGGCCAGAGTGCTGTATGCAGGAGCTGAAATTGCCCGTATCAAGCTCGTAGCTTCTGAGTCGGTTTCAAGAAACGGTCTGTTATATATAGGATCAATTATAAAGAGTATCGTATCAAGCCTTGCTTTCAAGATTATTGCATCCATTCTTGCCGCTTTGGTTATCGCTTATGCCGCACTGTTCGTTTATGTAAACTATAAACGCAGGCAGCGCAGAAAGCTAAAGATTGTAAGACCCGATGCCAAGAGCAGCGGAACTTATACCACTAAAAACAACAAAAAGAAAAAGTAAAAAAGTAATAAAAATAAAACAGGCGGATAGCAAAGCTATCCGCCTGTTTAACATTCAATTGAGAAATCTTATTTGATTTCAACAGTTGCGCCAGCCTCTTCAAGCTTAGCCTTGATTGAGTCAGCCTCTTCCTGAGAAACCTTCTCCTTAACAGCCTTGGGAGCGCCGTCAACAAGCTCCTTAGCCTCTTTAAGGCCAAGACCTGTGATCTCACGAACTGCCTTGATAACGTTGATCTTGCCAGCGCCAGCGTTAGCAAGGATAACGTCAAACTCAGTCTGCTCGTCAGCAGCAGCAGCGCCGCCATCTGTGGGAGCAGCAACAGCTACAGCAGCAGCTGCAGATACGCCGTATCTCTCCTCAACAGCAGAAACAAGCTCTGAAAGCTCGATAACTGTAAGTGTGTCAAGAGTCTCTAAAATGCTAGTAATTTTCTCGTTTGCCATTTTTAATAACCTCCAAAATTTTCTTAATTAAGCCTCAGTTGCTGCTGCCTCTTCAGCAGGAACCGGAATTGCGCCACCCTTTTCAACAAGAGCCTGCATAGCTCTGGCAAAAGCGGCGATGGGAGCGTTGAACGCATTGCAGACGGTTGCAAGAAGAACATCCTTTGAAGGAAGTTTTGCAAGGCTCTCAACAGTTGCTACGCTGATAACCTCTCCGTCCAAGAATCCCTTTTTGATTGTGAATGTTTTGCTTGTATCAGCAAATTTGCTCAGGATACGAGCTGCGGCGACATGGTCTTCCGCACTTGTAGCGATAGCTGTTGTTCCCTCGAGAACATCATCAATACCGCTGAGCTCAACCTTTTCAGCTGCAAGCTTGAGGATTGTGTTCTTTACAACAGTGTACTTGACACCTGCTTCACGAAGCTCTTTACGAAGCTTTGTATCCTCCTCAACTGTGATACCCTTGTAATCAACGATAACACCTGCTACTGAAGAGCTGAGAGTATCAGCCAACTCGCTGACGGCTTGCTTCTTTTGTTCAAGAATCTTTTCGCTTGGCATGATTTCACCTCCGTTATTGGGGTTGCAAAGGCAATAGGAAAAGCCCTTTTCCGCATTCCTCGGAAAAGGGCGTAAATCTGCAAAAATAGACAAGGTTACCTTGTACTGCAGTTTCCTCTCCTCGGCAGGCGGTTTTCACCTTATGCTGGGCAAAAGCCCTTTGCACCTGCTGTCTTTGGTTAAGAACAGCTTTATTATATTAACACACGACTTTACGTATGTCAACAACTTTTTTATTCGGCTGAAGTTGCAACAACCTTTGAGGGGTTGATGCGAACGCCGGGGCCCATTGTTGAAGCAACAACACATGAGCGGATATACTGACCCTTTGCTGCAGCGGGCTTAGCCTTTACGATAGCGTCAAGGAGAGTCTCAAAGTTCTCACTGAGCTTATCAACGCCGAAAGAAGCCTTGCCGATGGGGCAGTGAATAATGTTTGTCTTGTCAAGACGGTACTCAATCTTACCTGCCTTAGCCTCTGTAACAGCCTTTGCAACGTCAGGTGTAACAGTACCTGCCTTGGGGCTGGGCATAAGACCTCTGGGACCAAGAACCTTACCGAGACGGCCAACAAGACCCATCATGTTCGGAGCAGCGATTGCTACGTCAAAATCAAGGAAGCCTTCACCCTGAATCTTTGCAACAAGCTCCTCAGCGCCGACTATCTCAGCACCTGCAGCTTCTGCAGCCTTAGCATCGTCGCCCTTAGCGAAAACTGCTACGCGAACGCTCTTACCGGTTCCGTTGGGAAGTACAACAGCGCCTCTAACCTGCTGGTCAGCGTGACGTGAGTCAACGCCAAGGCGTACGTGAACTTCAACTGTCTCATCAAATTTTGCTGTTGCTGTTTTAATAGCAAGCTCAAGAGCCTCTTTGGGCTCGTAAAGGGCAGCTCTGTCTACAAGCTGAGCACCCTGAATGTATTTCTTTCCATGTTTCATAATTTTAGTTTCCTCCCAATCATGTGGTTAAATCGGATTCTTCCTCCCACAGGAAGCATCAATCAGTAACGGTAACGCCCATGCTGCGTGCAGTACCTGCTATCATGCTCATAGCGGTATCGATGTTTGCAGCTGTGAGGTCGGGCATCTTCTGCTCGGCGATCTTTCTGATCTGCTCGGTAGTGATTGTTGCGACCTTGGTCTTGTTGGGAACGCCAGAACCGCTCTCAATTCCGCAAGCCTTCTTGATAAGAACTGCGGCGGGCGGAGTCTTTGTTACGAATGTGAAGGAACGGTCAGCGTAAACTGTGATAACAACGGGGATGATAAGTCCCATGTCGTTCTTAGTTCTCTCGTTGAATTCCTTTGTGAATGACATGATGTTAACGCCGTGCTGACCAAGAGCAGGTCCAACAGGCGGTGCCGGAGTTGCCTTTCCGGCGGGTATCTGCAATTTAATTAAGCCAACAACTTTCTGTGCCATAATTTGCACCTCCATAGTAATGTGGTAAATGGCGGGGATTTATCCCCTCCCACTGAAGCCAAAGGCTCCGTGCGTCATAGACGCGTATAATAAGAACCGAAGTTCGTATTATCGGGATAATTAATTAGTTTTCGAGTTCAACCTGGTCAAGCTCAAGCTCAACTGTTGTCTCCTTGCCGAAGAATGCCGAAACAGAGACATATACCATCTCGTTTTCAAGGTCGATCTTCGTAACTGTACCTGAGAAGCCTTCAAGGCGTTCATCGGTAATTCTGACGGTATCGCCAACCTGATATTCAACCTCAACGCTCTTCTTCTCAACTCCGAGCGCGAGTACTTCCTCATCAGACAGCGGTGTCGCCTTACTTTCGGGTCCGACAAAGCCGGTAACGCCTTTGGTATTTCTGATTACAAACCATGCATCGTCGCTCATTGACGGAACATTGTTGTCGTCATACGTTACGGCGACCTTAACAAGAACGTAGCCCGGGAAAAGCTTGCGCTCAACCTCACGCTTTTTATCGTCCTTAATCTCGGTGACGATTTCCGTAGGAATCTGCACCTCAAGAATCTGATCCTGCATCTTGCGGTTTTCAACCATCTTTTCAATAGTTGTGGCTACTTTATTCTCATATCCTGAATACGTGTGAACCACATACCATTTGGCATCAACAGACATTGTTTTACCTCCTATCAGCCGAGATTAATGAGATTCATTATCGCGGCTGCGGTCTCTGCGTTTTCACCCGTCTTCTTCGCGAGCTTAACAAGAAGCTCTATAAGGAAAGACAGACCCTGGTCGATAGCGAAAATAACTACGCAGACCGCTGCGACCGATACAAGAACGACGCCTGTGTTCTTCAGGACTGTTTTTCTGTCCGGCCATGTGATCTTCTTGATTTCGCCTCTGAAGTTCTTCCAAAAGTTCTTGAAGCCTTTGCCGAAACGCTTGAATGCATTTCCGTCAGGATTCTTGGGTTTGGAAGCTTTTGCCTTCGCTTTTTCGGCTTTTGCAACTTTCTCGGCGGCGGAGAGCTTGCTGTTATCAGCAGCAGAAGACTTTTCTTTCTTTGCCATGCTTTTCTCCTCCAGCCTTACTTTGTTTCTTTGTGGAGAGTATGCTTCCTGCAGAAACGGCAGTACTTGTTCATCTCCAACCTGTCCGGTGTGTTCTTCTTGTTTTTAACAGTGTTGTAGTTGCGCTGCTTGCATTCGGTGCAAGCAAGAGTAATCTTAACTCTCATAACGGCACCTCCATTATTTCGGATTTGATTAGCCTCCCTCTGAACCGGCCTTAAAAAATGAGGGCAGAAAAAAATAGCCCTCTTACAGAGGTACAAATAGAATATCACACATATTTTTTTTCGTCAAGGGTTTTTTGAAATTTTTTGCCGATATTTTACTGAATGTGACGGGGCTACTCTCGTAGCCCCGCTTTTCATCAGTCAAGCACTACTTCCCTGCCTGTCTGTGCAGACTCATAGATAGCGGAAAGTATCTTTATCATATCAAGGCCCTGTTGGGGTTTATATACGGGCTCCTTATCAAAGAGTACGTAATCAACAAAGTTTGATATGTTTTTCGGATGTCCCTCAACACCGAGTGTCTTCTTAAGCTTCTTGTTTTTCTGTTTGCCGTTTTCCTCATAGAAAACCGTTGCGGCACCGTTCTCCCACTGGAGGCCTGCCTTTGTTCCGCGAAGCTCAACAAAGCGTTTTTCTCGCTTTATATTCGAAGCCCAGCTGAACTCTATCTGCAGACAAGCTCCGTTTTCAAAACGGATAAATCCCGTTGCAAGGTCCTCGACGTCGAAAGTGCCGCCTTCAACCTTATCACCGAAATCGGAATTCTTTGAATCGCTCGAATCGTTATCGGCAAACTTACAGAATGTTCCGCCGCTGACCGCTACAGGTCTGGGATTGCCCATAAGCCATACTGCAAGGTCAATCATATGAACACCCAAATCTATCAGGGGGCCGCCGCCCGAAAGCTCCTTTGTGGTAAACCAGCCGCCCTTTCCGGGGATGCCTCTGCGGCGTATCCAACCGCACCTGCCTGCATATATCTCGCCGAAGCCACCGTTATCGGCAAACGCTTTCGCTTCCTGCGAAGAAGCGATGAAACGGTTGTTTCTGATAACAACAAGCTTTTTGCCCGTACGCTCGCTCGCCTCTTTCATTTTTGCCGCTTCCTCGGGGTTTACCGCATCGGGCTTCTCGCACAACACATGCTTTCCTGCTTCCATAGCATCTACAGCTATGACGGAATGAAGATAGTTTGGTGTGCAGATATCCACAGCCTGAACATCGGGATCTTTTAAAAGCTCTTTATAATCGGTATACACCTTTGCTTTTTTGAAGTGTTTTTTCTTTGCAGCCTGTGCACGTTCTTCAATAATATCGCAAACCGCCACAATCTCCGCATTTTTCTCAAGAAGATATGCAGGAATATGTGAACCTTTCGCTATGCCGCCGATACCGATAATTCCTATTTTCAACTTTGCCATATGTATCGTCCTTTCAATATTTATATCTTACAAAATCAGTATAACATAAAAATTTTTTATCATCAATAATCATTGCAAAAAGCGGAATACTAAATCTAACTATATTCAGGAGAAGAGAAAATGAAAATTGCAATAATAACAGGAGCATCTTCCGGTCTTGGCAGGGAGTTTGCCCGTCAGATAGACAAGCAGGAAAATCTCGACGAGATATGGCTTATCGCAAGAGACAGGTGTGCACTCGCATTTACCGCCTCTACACTTAAAACAAAGTACCGCATAATAGACCTCGATTTATCGAGGCCCGAAAACAGAACACACATCTCCACACTTTTAAAAATCGAAAATCCTCAGATTGATATTCTCGTAAACGCCGCAGGCTTCGGTAAAATCGGTGCTACCGACATCATACCTAAACAAGACACCAGAGACATGATTGAAGTGAATATCGGTGCTCTGACAGATTTGTGCATTGCCGCTTTACCGTTTATGCAGAGCACAAGCAGAATAATCAACATGGCATCCGTTTCCGGCTTCATTCCCTTGCCGTACCTCAATGTATATTCCGCCACAAAAGCATATGTGCTCAAGTTCTCGCAGAGTCTCGGATATGAACTCAAAAGCAAAGGCATATCCGTTATCACCGTGTGTCCCTATTGGGTAAACACAAACTTCATCCCCGTTGCAAAAAGCAGTCCGGGTGCAGAAAGCGTAACAAACTTTCCGCTCATTACAAATGCACGTCCCGTAGTCGAAAAAGCTCTCAGGGACAGTCGCAACGGTCATTCACTCTCGTTCTTCGGTTTAGCCGCAAACACAATCCACGTTCTGTCATATATGCTCCCCTCCTGTGCACAAATGGCAATATGGAACATGATTCGCCGCTGAAAATTCTGATTGAAAGTCCTCGCATCACATGGTATACTATTAATATATCAATTATCAATCGCTCGGGAGGGCTTTAAGTGAAGATTCAGGAATCGGCTGAAGACTATCTTGAAACCATATTGGTTCTTCGCAACAAGAAGGGCCGTGTACGTTCCATTGACATCGTAAACGAGTTGGGCTACTCAAAACCCAGCATAAGTATCGCCATGCGCAAGCTTCGTGAAAGCGGACATGTAAACATGGACAGCGAGGGTTATATAACTTTAACCGAAAGCGGAATGGAAATTGCCGCAACCATATATGAGCGACACAAACTGCTCACCCAATGGCTTATTCAGCTCGGAGTGGACGAGATAACCGCACGTGAAGATGCCTGCCGTATAGAGCACGCAATCAGTGATGAGAGCTTCGAAAAAATCAAAGCACACGCTCAAGTTAAAGGGCAACAGCCTGCAGATGATACAGTATAAAAAAGGCACGTCTGATACTCAAGTACCGGACGTGCTTTCTTTTTACTTATTTTACGGTTGTTCCGAACGGCATGAATGCCAGCTTTGCAAATTTAAAATACTGCAAGCCTATTGGAATGAGCACTATCGTGCAGCAGCACAACACTCCCATACCCAGACAGTAGAGTGCATTCTCCCAGCCGAGCAACACTATCCACAGGATATTCGCTAAAACACTCGGAGCTCCGCCGCCAAAGGTTACCTCCTTGCCGAACGGTGCCAGCGAAAGCTTTGCAAACTTGAAGCACTGTCTGCCTACAGGAATTCCCACAACCGTTATACAGCAGAGCAATCCGCTCAAAAGCCAGATGAGTGCCGTTATAAAGCCTCCGAAGATAAACCAGACTATGTTTCCTAAAACTTTCATATTACCCCTTCCTTTCCGGGATTTGCCCCCAATTACAAATTAACATACAATTATTACCGATTTTTGTCTTAGGTTATAATTTTTTATAAACCGTGATATTGAATCGGCACAGTATATTATAGTATAATATTAATATAACCAAGGTTTGTTTCAAGGTGGTGATAATGTGAACCAAAAACTGCAGACGCTTCGAAAAAAGGCTATGCAACTGCCTCTGACACCCGGTGTCTATCTTATGAAGAACCGTCAGGGGGAGATTATCTATGTCGGCAAGGCAAAGGCTCTCAAGAACAGAGTCAGCCAATATTTCGGTTCACAGAACAACCACGGCATAAAAGTTTTAAAAATGGTTGAAAACGTCGACGATTTTGACGTAATCCTCACCGACAGCGAATTTGAAGCACTCATTCTCGAATGCAGTCTCATAAAACAGCATTCACCTAAATACAATATATTACTCAAGGATGACAAGGGTTACTCCTATGTCAAAATCACAAACGGGAAGTGGCGCAACATCTATGCCGCCTTACAGCGTGAGGACGACTCAGCTGAGTATCTCGGCCCCTACACCAGCTCGTTTTCAGTGAAAAACACCGTAGATGAGGCTAAAAAGATTTTCCGTCTGCCACAGTGCAACAAAACTTTCCCACGTGATTTCGGTAAGGGCAGACCGTGCTTAAACTATTTCATTTCACAGTGCTGTGCACCGTGTACGGGCAAGGTGCCGTTTGAACAGTACGATGAAGCTGTCAACGACGCAATAGCATTTATAAAAGGCGGATACACCCATACACTAAAGGACCTTGAAACAAGAATGAACGAGGCCGCCGAAGCTCTCGAGTTCGAGAAAGCGGCTCGCATTCGCGACAGAATAGCAGCAATAAAACGTCTTGGCGGAAAGCAAAAAGTCATATCCGCATCAGTCAAAGAGCAGGATGTGTTTTCACTTGTTTTAGGCTCATCGGGCAAGGCCTGCCTTTCTGTCATACGCTTTGCTGACGGCAGACTGTATGATAGCGAGAACTTTATCATCGACTCACCCGAAAACATACCTGAAGCCATTTCTCAACTCATAAGAAGATTTTATATGATAAGAGATTTTGTTCCAAAGCGTGTATCCGTGGAGCAGAATTTTTCTGACGAAGAACTCATAGCACGCTGGCTCAGTGAAAAGAAAGGCAAGAATGTAATCATATCGCACAGCACCGCAGGCGAGCAAAAGAAGCTCTTTGATATGTGCCGCTCAAATGCCGCACAGTATCTTGCACCCGTTACGGGCACAACCGGACGCAAAGCCGCCGCACTCGATGAGCTTGCAAGTCTGTTAGGCCTGGGCAGTGCACCCGAGTTTATCGAATCCTACGATATTTCGCACACCGCCGGCAGTGACAATGTGGCAGGCATGGTAGTTTTCAAAAACGGTGAGCCGTACAAAAAAGCGTACAAGCGTTTCATCATAAAAGGCTTCGAGGGGCAAGACGACTACGCCTCAATGGCTGAAGTTCTTGACAGACGCTTCTCCCGATATGAGGAAGAGAAAAACAGCGGTGAGGGCTTCGGCAAGCTGCCCGACCTTATTCTTCTTGACGGCGGTCAGGGTCAGGTATCTGCAGTCGAGCCTGTTCTCAAAAAGTACAACCTCTCAATTCCCCTTTTCGGCATGGTCAAAGACGGCAATCACCGCACCCGTGCCATTGCCCTTTCAGGCGGAGAAATTGCACTCAACTCAAAGCGTAAAGCCTTCACCCTCGTCTCGGAAATTCAAGAGGAAGTTCACCGCTTTGCCGTAAGCTATCACAGAGCACGCAGAAAGGCGAACACTCTTTCGAGCACATTAACGGGTATACCCGGTGTCGGTCCCACGAGAGCCAAGGCACTCTTGAAACACTTCAAAACCGTAACAGCCATACGAAATGCAACCCCCGAACAATTATGCGAGGTTGACGGTATATCCGAAAAGACTGCACAAACTATATATACTTCGTTGAAAAACGAGGACTGATTCAGCTTCAAAACATGTGCATTCTCTTGACACATGAGATAAAGAATGAGATAATTAAATGTAGGAATAAAGTCGATTTTTGTTACGAAAAAGCAAAGGAATTGATTAAATGAGAGTTATTACCGGCTCAGCACGCGGCAGAGTTTTAAAAACACTTCAGGGGGATGACGTAAGACCCACAACCGACCGCGTCAAAGAAGCTATGTTCAGTATAATTCAGTTCGAGCTTGAGGGCAGACGTGTACTCGACCTGTTTGCAGGCTCAGGCCAGCTCGGAATCGAGGCTCTAAGCCGAGGTGCCGCAAGTGCCACTTTTGTCGACATGTCAAAAGAAGCCATAATGACTGTCAAAGATAATCTCAACCACACAAAGCTCGGCGAAAATGCCCGTGTGGTCCAGACCGATGCCCTTTCATTTTTGAAGCTCGGTTCGGATGTTTTTGACATTGTTTTTGTCGACCCGCCCTATGCGAGCGATTTAGTTGAGAAAGCTTTGAAATTGCTTTCCGAAAGAGTATCGGCAGGCGGTATCGTCATGTGCGAAACCCCCTACGGAGCCACGCTGCCCGAACGCGTAGGTGAGCTTACACTCGGACGAACCTACAAATACAGCAAAATTATGATAAGTGTATACAGGAAGGATGTGCCTGAAGTATGAAAATCGCCATCTGCCCGGGAAGTTTCGACCCCGTAACAAAAGGTCATCTCGACATAATTAAACGCACCGCAAATATGTTTGACAAGGTAATCGTAGTTGTTATGCACAACTACCACAAGACAAACTACTACTTCACCGCCGAGGAACGTGCCGAACTGATTTCACGTTGCACAAAAGACTTGGAAAACGTAGTCGTAGACCTTCACGAGGGACTTCTTGCTACTTACGCCAAGGAAAAAGGTGCCGTTGCGATAGTCAAGGGCCTTCGAGCTGTATCGGACTTTGATTACGAATTCCAGCAGGCTCTTACCAACAAAAAATTAAGCCCCGAAATAGAAACTGTGTTTATCACCGCAAATTCGGACTACATGTATCTGTCCTCAAGCGTTGTAAAGCAGGTTTGTGAGTTCGGAGGAGACATTTCAGATTTCGTACCTCCCGAGGTATGTGACGATATTATACAAAGAATAAGAGAAAGGAACTCAAGGATATGAACATAGAATCTCTGTTAGAGCAGATTGAAGAAATACTTGACTCCGGCACAAAAATAGCACTGTCCCATAAATGTGCCGTCAATGCTGACGCAATAAAGACCTGTATTGAGGATATCAGACTTAATATGCCCGAGGAGATTGCTCAGGCAAAAGCTATCGTCGCCGACCGCAGTTCCATTCTCTCAAAGGCAAAAAATGATGCTGTTTCCTCTGTTACAAAGGCTCAGAACAAAGCTCTTGAACTTATGACAAACACTGAGGCAAAGGCTGACAAAATTATTGCAACAGCCAACGAAACTGCGGCAATCACAATAAAAGAATCCGATGAGAAAGCTGCTGCAACTGTCGCCAAGGCAAACGCAGAAGCCGCCGCCATCCTGGAAAAAGCCCGTAAAACTGCAGAGCAGATGATAGACGAGCACGAGATAACCTCCCAGGCAAAGGCATACAGTGCACAGCTCAAAAAGCAGTCTCAGGATGAGGCTTCAAACACCGTTAACACCGCTGTTGCCCGTGCGGAAGAAATGCTCGCAAACGCAAGCAGACAGGCTGAGGATATAACCTCAAACGCAAAAGCCGAGTCCGATGAAATCCTCGCACGTGCAAAGAAATGGTCAAACGACATGAGAGATGCTGCGGGCACTTTCGCCGAAAAGGTTATGGCAACCGCCGACAAAGCTCTTGTCAACAGCATCAACGAAGTTCGCAACGCACGCCAGGCTTTGCGTGACGCCAGCAGAGGAGAAGGCATCGAATGAACATACTGATTGTCGGGTGCGGTAAAACAGGCTCCCGTCTTGCAAAAGACCTTGTCGAGCGCGGATACGACGTATCCGTTGTTGATAAAAGCCGTGAAAAGCTTGAAAAAAATCTGGGTGCCGATTTCGAAGGCATCACCATTACAGGTGAGCCGTTTGACATCGACGTTCTTTCAAGTGCCGGTGCCAATGATATGCATGTGGCAGTTGTAACCACGCCTGATGACAATGTAAACGTCATGGTTGCCCAAACGCTTCAAAACGAGTTTAATATAGACAAAATTTTCACCCGCATACTCAATCCTGCAAGAGAGTCTGTTTTTAGAAAGTTTGGTCTTTACACCGTCTGTTCCACAAGATACGAAGCAAACCACATCCTCAGTCTGATAACATCGATTGAATCGGATATTCCGAGCGTTGCTTCAGCCGGTGCACTTTTTGAATTTCATATAAAGAAAACAAACAAGCGTGATTACGGCAAATCCCCTGCAGAACTTGTCCATCACCCAAATGAGGTTTTTGTTGCGATTAAAAAGAGTGACGGCACCATCCTGCCTATCAATACAGCAGGGCTAACCATAGAAGACGGTGACCGTATAATCTCTACAAGCATAAAAACCGAGTAGCGCGAAAGGTAAGATTTTATTATGAGAGTACTCATTGTTGGTGCAGGCAAACTCGGCTTTAACCTTGCCAGAACACTTTTGGAAGAAGGAAAAGAAGTTCGCATAATCGAAATCAACCGAGAAAGATGCACAGAACTCGCAAACGAACTTGATATTCCGATTTATTGCGGAGACGGAACTGAAGTTGAAGCTCTCGCAGGCGCAGGAATCAGCCAATGTGATACGCTTATTGTCACCACCAGCCGTGACGAATGCAATCTTATAGCCTGCGAACTTGCAAAAAAGCCCTTTAACATCAAAAAGACTGTCGCAAGAGTTAACAACCCCAAAAATATATCAATCATGAGAAAACTCGGTGTTGATTTCACCGTGTCTTCAACCGTTCTTATGGCGGGTGTTATAGAGCACGAAATTGACGGTGCACAAGTTAGATTTATAACAGACATCAACAACAGCAAAGCTGTCATCAGTGAATACACCATTCCTGACGATTGGAGTCGTTCAGGCACTAATGTGGCAAGTTTGGGTATTCCCGAAAACTGTCTGCTCGTATATGTGATGCGCGAAAAAGAGATGATGATTCCGCATGGCAGTACAACACTGTATGCCGGGGATGAAATCATCGCACTGACTGTAGGTAACGCATCAAAGAAAATCAAAAAAATATTTGAGATACAAAAGTAGGATAAACCACATGGAAAACAATCATGCAAAAGAGGCTGCCCGACTTTTCAATGAAGGATACAACTGTTCCCAGGCTGTTATAGGAGCCTTTGCAGAAGAACTTGGACTTGATTTACAGACGGCACTTAAAATGGCTTCTCCTTTTGGAGGCGGTATGGGCAGAATGCGCGAGGTTTGCGGTGCCGTAAGCGGAATGTTCATGGTAGCAGGACTAGCCGCAGGCTACTGCGACCCCAACGATTACGAGGGCAAAAAAGACCTCTATGCCAAAGTCCGCAAACTCGCCGATGAGTTCAAGTCAACCGAGGGGTCAATAATATGCCGTGAACTGCTCGAAGGTGTTGAAACTCAAGGAGGGTTAAACCCCGAAAAGCGCACAGAGCAATATTACAAAAAGCGTCCCTGCCCTGAGCTTGTTGCAAGGGCGGCAGAGATTGCAGAAAAGTTCATTGAAGAAAAGAAAAAAACCGACGTTTAAAACGTCGGTTTCTTCTTTTGAATTTATACTTCAGGAATCTCTATTTCTATCTCCTTGCCAAGCTGTGCGGAACGGTAAATACCGTCAAGAATTGCCTGGTTGTAGATAGCCTCACTTGTGGGCACGGGAGCGGGTTCACCGTTCTTGATTGCGTCAAGGAACTTACGAACCTTCCAATAGAACACGCCCTCTTCAGGTTCGTCAATCATAGGAACTACCGTCTCAACCTGCGACTCACCGATATTGCGGTATATCTTCAAGGGAGCGTCTATGCTGCCCCAGTGGCCCGATGACGGAATCTTAAGGCCTGCCTTTGTGCCGAGCACAACAGTATCACCCATGGTATCAACGTTCATCGCCCAGGCAGTCTTAAAGTCGATTGTCAGACCGCCCTCAAGACGTACAAAGCCTGCCGCAAAATCGTCAACACCGAAAACATCTTTGTACTTGTAGTCGTCGGCTTTTCCGAAATAGTCGGAAAGGAAGCCCGTAACTGTCAACGGTTTCGGATATCCCATGCCGTTAAGCACCATATCGAGCGCATAGCAGCCGATATCGCCCAAAGCGCCTATACCGCCGGTCTCTTTCTCAATGAAAGTTGTTCCGAACGGAGTCGGAATTCCTCTGCGTCTACCGCCGCCTATCTGAATGTGATAGACCTTGCCAAGCTCGCCTGACTCGATAATATACTTTATCATCTGCATATTCGGATTGTATCTGGGCTGGAAGCCTACAGATACGATTTTACCGCTTTTCTTCTCGGCCTTTCTGATTTCAACCGCTTCTTCAAGCGTTACGCACATGGGCTTTTCAAGTAAAACATTCACACCGTGCTCGAGGGCATATATTGTACACTCGGCATGGGTCATGTTATATGTACAAACGCTGACTGCATCAAGCTCTTCATTGTCTATAAGCTCTTTGTGGTCGTGATAAACTCTCACGCCCTCGGGAGCTTCCCACTTTTTAAGGAAAGCTTCTGCCTTGCCGTCAATAAGGTCTGCCACACCGACAAGCTCAACATCGGGCATCCTCAGATATTCGCTGATATGGCTCTCCGCTATCCAGCCCGTACCGATAATACCGACCTTAAGCTTTTTGCTGGTGTCAATACTGTAATTGTCCTGATCCTTTGTGAACAGATTCAGGTCATTTGCTTTTTTGTCAGACATACTCTCTTACCTCTCTCTTTTATTTTGTGGCTGACGCCTATTATTCAAGAAAATTTTACCATAGTAAATATGGCTTTACAAGCTTACTATTCAATTATATCTTCGAAAATTTTTTGAAGTTCATTATCCGTAAGGAGTCTCGCCTCGCCCGGATTCAATTCCCGGTCAAGCGTCAGGGCTCCTATCGACGAGCGGTGAAGTGCAACAACCGCATTACCGACAGCCGCAAACATCCTCTTGACCTGATGATACTTCCCCTCTCGAATCTGAACTCTTACAACATGGGAATCCTCATCTTCAATCTGCACTCTCGCAGGCAGACATTGAGTGCCGTCACCTAAAGTGATGCCTTCCCGTATCTTCTCAAGGGCGCTTTCGCTGATGTCGCTTTCAAGCGTTGCGTAGTATGTTTTATACACATGGTGAGACGGTGAAATCATTCTGTGAGCAAAATCACCGTCATCGGTAATTATCAGAAGACCCGTTGTATCCTTATCCAGCCGCCCTGCAGGAAAAAGTCCCCGACGACTAAGTTCCGGCGGTAACAAGTCAATAACAGTAGGACAGTCGGGGTCCTTTGCCGCACTCAAAACACCCTGCGGCTTATGTAGCATAATATACAGATACTTTCGCATAATTATAACTTTTCCGCCGATTTTAAGCTCGTCTTTATTTATATCAAGTTGCAAATCCGCAGCAAAAACCTTTTCGCCGTTGATTTCCACAGCACCCTTGCGTATCATCTGACGGGCCGCACTGCGTGATATATTCATTTGTTTTGCGACAGTTTTATCAAGTCTATCCAAAACAATGCCTCCGTTTCATTAGTAAGATTTTAACATAAATACCAATTTATAACAACATCAATTTATTATTACATTTTGCAAAAATAAAAACTACCTCTATTAAAGACTGTCGATAAGCACATAATATAGATATAAACATAAGAAAAATTTTATATTTCAGAGCATTATTTTTTCCTAAAACACTTTCATTATTGTTTTAAAAATGTTATAATTTAGTGTCTGTAAATGTAAATTGCGATAATTACTACTTAATATATATAATTTAGAATTAAATAGGAGTGAACAAAGTGGAGAAACTCGTTATCAACGGCGGTGTCGCGCTCAACGGTGAAGTCACTATCAGCGGAGCAAAAAATGCAGTTGTAGCTATTTTACCCGCTACCATTCTCGCACAGGACGTGTGCGTTATTGAAAACATTCCCAACATCAGCGATGTTTATTATATGACAAAAATTCTCACTCAGCTCGGTGCACAGATTCGCCGTATCGACAAGAGTACTCTTGAGATTGACACTTCGAAAGTTAACTCTTATATAGTATCTCACGATATGACAAGACATCTTCGTGCTTCCTATTATCTTATAGGTGCTTTGCTCGGCAGATTCCGCCATGCGAAAGTTGCTATGCCCGGCGGATGCGATTTGGGAGTACGTCCTATAGACAGACATATAAAAGGCTTTGAGCTGTTAGGCTCAAACGTCCAGATAGGTGCCAATGCAATCATTGAAGCTCAAGCTGACAAGCTCGAGGGCAACATGATATACTTTGATGAAACCTCTGTAGGTGCAACAATCAATGTTATTCTTGCCGCTGTTAAAGCCAAGGGTATGACAGTTATTGAAAACGCCGCAAAAGAGCCCCACATAGTTGACCTTGCAAACTTCCTCAACTCCATGGGTGCTGACATCAGAGGTGCGGGAACCGACACTATAAAAATCCGTGGCGTTGAACACATGCACGGCTGTAATTATTCGATTATCCCCGACCAGATTGAGGCCGGAACTTATATGATTGCCGCTGCCGCTACAGACGGAAACGTTCTTATCAAAAACGTTATCCCCAAGCACCTTGAATCTATTTCCGCTAAGCTCATTGAGTGCGGAGTAGACGTCACCGAAAACGACGACAGCGTCAGAGTCTGTTCAACAGGCAGACCCGGCAAGTGCACAATCAAGGCCATGCCTTATCCCGGATTCCCGACAGATATGCAGCCGCAGATGACTGTTCTTTTAAGCATCGCCGATGGGACAAGCTTCGTTTCCGAAGGTATCTGGAGCAACCGCTTCCGCTATGTCGAACAGCTGACAAGAATGGGAGCTTCAATAAAGGTTGAGGGCCAGATGGCTGTTGTTGAGGGTGTTGAGCAACTCAAGGGTGCACCTGTCAGAGCCGACGACCTGCGTGCAGGTGCCGCAATGGTTATTGCAGGACTCACAGCAAAGGGCACAACCGAGATTGAGGAAATTTCCCACATCGACAGAGGATATGAGGATATTGTCGAAAAGCTTAGAGCACTCGGTGCAGACATAAAACGTGTAAACACACCTGAACCGGCAGAACTTTCAAAAGTAGTTTAATATAAAAACAAAAGAATCTCGCTTTGGGCGGGATTCTTTTTCAAAGGAATGACTTTATGGCAAGATTTTGTCCGCTGTTCTCATCAAGCAGCGGTAACTGCATATACATAGGTACCGCAAACGGCGGAATTTTAATTGACGTGGGCGTCAGTGCAAAGAGAACGGTTAACGCATTACAGCAAATCGGTGTTTCCCCCGAGGACATCAGTGCAATATTTATCACGCACGAGCACTCCGACCACATAAGCGGACTCAAAGTTTTTGCCGCAAAATACGGAATGGATGTGTGGGCATCGGGCGGCACGCTGTCGGCTCTTGATGAAATAGGAGCCCTCAACGAAAAAATAAATATACATGAACTGTCAAGCGGCGGAGCCGAAGCGGCAGGGATGTTCGTAAGACCTTTTCACACCTCGCACGACAGTGCCGAGAGCGTAGGATATACCGTTGTCACTCCCGACGACAAACGAATTGCCGTTGCAACTGACCTCGGCACCGTGACCCCCGAAGTGATGAATGCGATATACGGCAGCGACCTTGTAATGCTCGAGTCCAATCACGATGTGAATTTGTTAAAAATGGGGCCGTACCCCTATTATCTCAAACAGCGTATCCTCTCGGACAAAGGGCATCTCTCAAACGAGTGCTGTGCCGAGACCGCACTAAAACTCCTCAACGGCGGAACAACTCGTTTTGTACTCGGACATCTAAGCCGACACAACAACGTTCCTCAGCTTGCATATGAAACTACAAACTCTCTGTTCACCATGCACGGTGCCGTAAACGGCAGTGATTTTCTTTTAAATGTAGCAAACGATGACGGAAAAGTAATAAGTTTTTGAGGCGATAGAATGTATAACATAAATCTTATATGCGTCGGCAAGCTCAAAGAGGATTATCTCCGAGCGGCCTGTGCCGAATACTCAAAACGGCTTTCAGCATTTTGCAAACTAAAAATCACCGAGCTCACTCCCGCACGTATACCCGAAAATCCGTCTGATGCACAGATAGATGCCGCACTCGCAGACGAGGGCAAACGAATTCTCGCCTGCATTGCTCCAAACGAGCGGGTATATGCTATGTGCATCGAGGGTAAAATCCTCTCATCAGAAGAGCTGAGCGAAGAGATGCAAAAAGCAGGCGTGTCAGGCAGCGGAAATATAGCTTTTATAATCGGCGGCTCGCACGGCCTGAGCGATGAAGTAAAACGCAGAGCAAACTTTAAGCTCTCAATGTCAAAAATGACTTTTCCGCATCAGCTTGCACGGGTCATGCTGTTAGAGCAAGTTTACCGC
>JAZUNO010000042.1:0-21911 GCA_045604185.1 Acutalibacteraceae bacterium
CGGACGGCATTGTTGAAAAGGTCAAGGTGATTACGGGCTCTGCAGGTGCCATTTCGATACTTACACTTATCAGCGCTATGCTGTTTATGGTTATTCTCACCTTTATATGCAAACGCTTTAAGCTTGAAAAGCTTGAACCGTTTACAATGCCTCTGGCGATGTTCGGTGCAATGGGTATGGCGATTCTGCTTACCAACGTGCTCCCCGAAAGTGTATCGGGCTTTTATTGGTACGATATCGGAAAAATAATAGGTTAAGGGAAAGGAGAGATAAACTATGCAGAAAAATTATTTTGACAAGGTTCACAGATGGGGCATTATCTGGAATATCGGTGCATTGCTTATGCTTCTCTGTATTCCTGTGGCTATCTCTGTTCATGTCGGTGCATGGCCTGAAGGAGCAGCTTTACTGCAGGTTATGCCAAAGCTTATGGCTCTTTATTGGGTAACCGCTGTTGTTGAGGTTATCACATATGTTCCGATGCTCGGTGCAGGCGGTACATACTTAAGCTTTGTAACGGGTAACATCTCAAACCTCAAGCTTCCCTGCGGTCTTACAGCAATGGAGAACGCAAAGGTTCGTGCAAATACTGAAGAGGGCGAAGTTATCTCGACAATTGCCATCGGTGTCTCCTCTATAGTTACAACAGTTATCATAGCGGTTGGTGTTTTGGTATTCTCGCCTATTCTTCCAAAGATAACAGGCGGTGCATTCAAACCTGCATTTGACCAGGTTTTGCCGGCACTTTTCGGAGCTCTCGCTGCAGGTTACTTCGCAAAGCATTGGAAACTCATTTTTGCACCCGTTATTGCAGGTGTCGCAGTTCTCTTCTTCTCACCGTCAATGGGTGCAGGAACACTCATGTTTGTTACAATAGTTGTCGCTGTTTTAGGAGCTTTTGTAATGTATAAGAAGAATTGGTTATAATAAATCATGGTGAGGGTCATTATGTTGTGCATTTTCACACTTGATATTCGACCCGGATTGTTATAAAATAACACAGTTGGATAATTTTATCACCTTTTTGAAAGGAGAAAACACATTATGATTAACTATTCCCACGAAGACCAGGAAATGTGCTGCGTAGCCATGGGCCCCAATCACGGCCCCGCTCCCATCCCTGAGGAGGGCAAATGGGTAAAGGCTTATGAGATTAAGGATATTTCCGGCTTTACTCACGGTGTGGGCTGGTGTGCACCCCAGCAGGGCGCTTGCAAGCTTTCACTCAACGTTAAAAACGGTATTATTGAAGAGGCTCTTGTTGAGACAATCGGTTGCTCCGGTATGACTCACTCAGCTGCTATGGCAAGTGAGATTCTTCCCGGCAAAACAATCCTTGAGGCTCTCAATACTGACCTCGTTTGCGATGCTATAAACACCGCTATGCGTGAGCTGTTCCTCCAGATTGTATACGGACGTTCACAGTCCGCATTCTCTGATGACGGTCTTACAGTAGGTGCAGGCCTTGAGGACCTTGGTAAGGGTCTTCGCTCGCAGGTCGGTACAATGTACGGCACAAAGCTCAAGGGCGTTCGCTACCTTGAGATGGCAGAGGGTTATGTTACAAGAATGGCTCTCGATGAGGATGATCAGGTTATCGGTTACGAGTTCGTGTCTCTTGGCAAGATGACCGACTTTATGAAGAAGGGCGACGATGCTCAGACCGCATATGACAAGTCTGTCGGCACATACGGCAGATTCGCAGACGCCGCTAAGTATATCGACCCGCGTAAAGAGTAAGGAGGAGACGAACAATGGCATTATTTGAAAGCTATGAAAGACGCGTTGATAAAATCAATGCTGTTCTTGCAGAATATGGCATTTCTTCAATTGAAGAATGTAAGGAAATCACTCTTGCTAAGGGTGTTGACTGCGATAAGATCGTTAGAGAAACTCAGCCCATCTGCTTTGAGAACGCTGTTTGGGCTTACACAGTAGGCTGTGCTATTGCTATTAAGAAGGGCTGTGTTAAAGCTGCAGACGCTGCTGCTGCAATCGGTATCGGCCTTCAGGCTTTCTGCATCCCCGGTTCTGTTGCTGAAAACCGCAAGGTTGGTCTTGGCCACGGTAACCTCGGTAAGATGCTCCTTTCCGACGAGACAGAGTGCTTCTGCTTCCTTGCAGGTCATGAGAGCTTTGCTGCTGCTGAGGGTGCTATCAAAATCGCTCTTAACGCTAACAAAGTCAGAACCAAGCCCCTTAGAGTTATCCTCAACGGTCTTGGCAAAGACGCTGCTATGATTATCTCCCGTATCAACGGTTTCACCTACTGCAAGACTGAGTTTGATCCCTATTCGGAGACTGTAACAGTCACAGAGCAGAAGGCATATTCAAACGGCCCCAGAGCAGACGTTAAGTGCTACGGCTCTGACAATGTTCCCGAGGGCGTTGCAATCATGAAGCTTGAGAACGTTGGCGTTTCTATCACAGGTAACTCCACCAATCCCACTCGCTTCCAGCATCCCGTTGCAGGCACATACAAGAAATGGTGTGTTGAAAACGGCGTAAACTACTTCTCAGTTGCTTCCGGCGGCGGCACAGGCCGTACACTTCATCCGGACAACATGGCAGCAGGTCCTGCTAGCTACGGCATGACAGATACAATGGGCCGTATGCACTCAGACGCTCAGTTCGCAGGTTCTTCATCAGTTCCCGCACACGTTGAGATGATGGGTCTTATCGGTATGGGTAACAACCCCATGGTCGGTGCTACTGTTGCTTGCGCTGTTGCAGTTGAAGAGTCAATGAAGTAAGTTGTAACTGACGGTTACAAAATCAAACAACAAATTAAGCCTTGTCCTCAAAAGGGACAAGGCTTTTTGTTATGGGTATAAAAACCCACAGGAGATTATCCTGTGGGTTTGCTTTGATTAGAGAATAAGATTAACAAGACCGATAATTAATGAGAATGTTCCGACCAAGGGGAGAATAACAGGTATGAGGGGCAGCAACGGCAATACTGCGAGAATGCCTGCACCGACCTTTATAGCCATTGTACTTTCTGCTTCTGAAATGTTCTGCCAGCAGAAATAGATATCGTTACCGTCTACATAAAATCCATCAAGACCCATGCTGCCTTTGTCGGCGGCAACAGCAAATCCACACTCGGCGAAACCGCTTGCGACAAGGTTTGTCATCTCTGCGTCTTTGAAAGTGATTCTGCCTTCCAGACGAAGCTCGTCAGCGGGTTCCTCTTGCCTGAGGTGACCGTTCTTGAATCCTGTGCACCACCAATAGTAGTCATACTCTCTGGTGAATTCGCGTTTCCAATTGCCGTTGAGTTCTTGGTGCCAGAGTGTCATTTCCATCTTAAGCCAATCGCTCTCTGCGGGACAGTTATACATAGTCCAATCGGTGACACCCTCCTCGGAATGGGGTCTGTTGTATATTCCTATCTCTCCGCCGTAGAACACCATTCCGTACTGGCCTTTCCACATCTGGAGCATCCAGTCTTTGTTTTCATATGTGAAGAAAATGCGGATATAGTCATATTCGAGAAGAATATAGGGTGAGAAGAAATCATAAATCTTTCCGAAACCGAAGTTGTACTGCCACGCCTCTTTGTCGTTGGTGTAGTAATAGTCGTCGACATAGCTGTACTGATAACTGAGGACCTGCTGTCCCTCAAGGAAATCTTTTAAGAAGTTGCTTCTTGTAATAACGTTTATGGCAAACTCGCCTGTCAGAGTTTCGCCGTCAACAGATGCGGTTGCAAAAATTATTGCCTTGCCGGGATTTACGCCGGTTACTGTTCCGTTCTCATCGACTGTTGCGACGTCCTCATCCGATGAGCTCCAGGTAATCTGAGGTTGAGTTTCAACATTTGTTACCGAAGCGGACATCTGAATTTTTTTTCTCTTTGCAACAGAGAGGCTCTCACTTGTAAGGACAAGGGCATGGCCCGTTGTTGAGTCCTCTGTACCGTTTGCAAAAGCATTCAAAGGAGAGACGGATGTGACCATAATCAAAACAAATATTACGGAAAGCATCTTGATTATAAGTTTTTTTGTTTTCATGATATTCCTCCAACACAGTTTTCTAAACACTTTTATACTATTCCAAATGTAGTTATTGGTTAATATTACAATTATAGCATAAAATCAAAAAAAGTCATCCATTCTAAATAAAAATTTATATTTGGAAAAAAGGGCGCACTTACTCGCCACCAAAGGTGGTTGTGGAAAAAGAGGAGATACGGAAATTATCCGTATCTCCTTTTATCTGTCCTTAGCAACCCCGTCTTTTGCCGAACGGTTACTTTTTTAATATTTATCTGTATCGCCGCGGTATTCTTTCGGGGTTTTGCCGGTATATTTTTTGAACATTTTGGTAAAATAGTTCACGTCATATATTCCGCAATGCTGTGCGATAGTCTGAATCTGCAGGTTGGTTGTTTTGAGCAGGAAAGCCGCATGTTCAACACGCTTCTTCGTGACATGCTCGGTGAGAGTTTGTCCTGTTTCCTTTTTGAAAAGGGCCGAAAGATAGCTTGCGTTGACGTTGAGCAGCTCTGCCTGACGGCTCAGACTCAGGTCGGCGGTAAGGTCGGAGTCAATAACAGTCAAAACTTTCTGAACAAGCAACGAGTACTCTTTCATTGAGTGCTTTTTGACCAGTCGGCAGTACTTGTTAATCATTTCACGTTGCATGGTGACAAAATCCTCTGTGGATTTTACTGTTTCGAGTTTTCGTGCGAAGTCAGATGAGACTCTGTCTATATAATAAGGATGAACAGAACCGTATTCCGCAGCCTTGCGAAGTAGGGTGTTCATGATTATCAGATAGTTTCTGAGGTTTCGAATAGGGTCGTTTACTCTGCTTTCTATGCTGAGAGTTGACATATTGCTGAACACCTGCTCGGCTTTATGTGTCATGCCTTGAGATACGGCCTGCATCAGGTGACGTTCGGCGTCATATCTTTCCTCAAGCATCTGTATTGCAAGCAACGGTTCATCGGACTTTGTTGCAAGTGAACGCATAATATCAGGTGTGGCATCTTCCAATAATGTCTGCGTAGCTGTTCTTACTGAGAAGTTATCGATGTTTTTCCATATAGTTTCACCGAAACTGTTAAAGAGGTTCATCAAAATAGTTTCGCTTCTCATGACGGGAATATTTCCGTAATACTTTTCAATCTGGGAGAATACTGACGGCGGCACGGAAAATTTTTCCGCCGTTTCCATAAGCATCTGGTGTGTGAATTCTGTGTGGGTGTAGGGTCCGACAATAAGAACGGTATCGATTTCGGTGTCGGGGAGTCGCATGAAGATGTAGTTACACATGAAACTGTCTCTTAAGCGGTAGATGACGTTGTGCTCTGAGTTATGCAGCATATTTGAGAAAAACTCATTGTAATTATCCTGCATGTTGAGGAACTCTCTTAACCCACGGTCTATTTTTTCGGGGACAGTATCTTCGGCGGTGACAAGGTAAGAATCGATGTGCATATTGCTCAGAATTCTGCGAAAGAATGACAATTCGTGCTCGAAAAACATTGAAAACCCTCCTGATTAATTAGATTGTCCCAATCTATGTATAAATTATCGTACAATTTTTAGATAATTTCAAGATGTAATAAAAAATTTACTTAAAAAAACAAAAAAATTTATAACAAAATGGCCGGAATTCATTTAGAATATCCTTGGATATGTTCGTCAATTCGAACAAAGAAAGTCCACTCAAACAATCAAATTTATGAAAGTTGAGGGAAATTTATGAAAAAAACGAAAACGTTGGATGCAAACGGTTATCCTAAGTTCGGGATGATTGACAAAATTGCATACGCAGCCGGAGACTTTGGTTGCAATATGAGTTTTGCTCTTAAGGGTACTGTTCAGACCTTCTGGCTAGTTTATATGATGATGGAAACCAGGCTTTTGTCTGTGCTGTTATTGCTTGTTCAGGCATGGGATGCGATTAACGATCCCCTTATCGGCAGTATGATCGATAACGACAAGAGAAAGTACAAAATGGGCAAGTTCAAGATGTATATCTTTGTCGGTGCCTGCGGATTGCTTGTTGCAGGTGCGGCAGTATTTCTTCCTTTCTCGAATGCAGGCGTTGTAGTTAAGGCTATACTGTTCGTGCTCGGATATATAATCTGGGATGCCTGCTATACCGTTGCCAATGTGCCGTACGGTTCAATGCTTTCTCTGATTACAGAGGACAGCGGTGAGCGTGCACAGCTTTCGACATGGCGAAGCATCGGCTCCATGTTCGGAAATATCGTTCCCATGATTATTCTTCCTATGCTTATCTGGCAGAAGGTTACTTATGACGGAACAGGTAATTACCACACCAATCCCGTAACAGGTGAAGCATATAAAATCGGCGATGCTGTTCTTGATCCTCTTACAGGTAAACAGTTCGAAACCCTTCTCGGTGAGCGCGTATTCTGGGCAGCACTTATTATGGGCATTCTGGGCTTTGTCGCCTTTATGTTTATGATTAAGAAAATTACAATCCGTGTTGACGAGAGCTCCGTTAAGACAAATGAAAACAGCGAAAAGTTCAATGTTATAAAAGCTTTCGGTAACTTTATAAAGAACCGTCCTGCTGTAGGTGCAACTATTGCAGCTATGGGTATGTTCCTTGGTATGCAGTCTGCAACAACCGCAAACACAATTATGTTTGCTACCTATTTCAACCAGGCTTCAATGTCAGGTGTTGTTCAGATGATAGGCTTTTTGCCCATGGTGCTTTTCCTTCCCTTTATCAAAAAGCTTGTAAATAAGTTCGGTAAGAAGGAAGCCTCCGTTGTCGGTACTATCGTATCCGTTGTCGGCGGTGTTATTATGATGATATTCCCCACTGTTGAAAACAGAGATACGGCTCTTATTGTGTACCTTGTAGGACTTGTTCTTTTCGGTATCGGTATGGGCGTCTATACCTGCGTTTCATGGGCAATGATGGCTGATGCGATCGAGTATAACGAGTGGAAAACAGGCAAGCGTGAGGAAGGTACAGTTTATTCACTTCACTCCTTCTTCCGTAAGCTCGCACAGGCCATCGGTCCCTCAATCGTTCTCTTGCTAATGGAACTTCTCGGTTACAACGAAAAACTCGGTACAATAGGCCAGAGCTTTGAAACATCACACAATATGTGCTGGCTTGTAGCAGGCTTATACCTTTTCAGCGCCGTTGTTCAATTTATCGGTGTTGCACTTGTCTACAATCTTGATAAGAAGACTTTGGATAAGATGAACGGCGAACTTGAAGCAAGACATGCCGCACAGGCAGCAACTGTTGACTAACATATTGAATATCCGGCAGAGCAATCTGCCGGATATGTTTCACTAGTATCTCAAAGGAGTAAAAATATGAGAAATGTAATTAACATCAACAGAAAATGGGCCTTTTCAAAGGACTTTTCTGAAATCCCCGTTTCAATTCCGGAAAAGTGGAATTTTGTAAATGTTCCGCACTCATGGAATGCTATTGACGGACAGGACGGTGGCAACGACTATTACAGAGGCACCTGTTGCTATGTAAGGGAGCTTGACAAAGAGGAAATCCCCGAAGCCGATAAGTACTATCTTGAGATTCGCGGAGCAAACTCCTCTGCTGATGTGTATGTTAACGGCAACAAGCTTGCCCACCACGACGGCGGATATTCTACCTGGCGTGTAGATATAACTGACTGTATGGGTGATAATACAGTTATCGCAATCGCTGTTGACAACAGCCCTAACGAGACTGTTTATCCCCAGATGGCAGACTTCACTTTCTATGGCGGACTTTACCGTGATGTAAATATTATCGCTGTCAGCGAGTCGCATTTTGACCTTGATTATTATGGTGGACCCGGAATAAAGGTCACTCCTGCCGTTGAGGGTGCTGATGCAAAGGTTGAGGTTGAGGTTTATCTCACCAACGCAAAGGACGGCCAGAAAGTTGTTTATACAATAGCAGATCGTGACGGAAACACAGTTGCTCAGACAACAGGTGATGTCAGCGACGCAAAGGCTGTTTTTGAGATAAAGGATGTTCATCTGTGGAACGGTAAGAAAGACCCGTATCTCTACACAGCATCCGCACAGCTTGTTGACGGTGAAGATGTGCTTGATAACATCAGCACAAAATTCGGTTGCCGTACATTTAAAATCGACCCTGAGCAGGGCTTTATCCTCAACGGGGAAAGCTATCCTCTTCGCGGTGTATCACGCCATCAGGACAGATGGGGCATCGGCAATGCACTTCTTCCCGAACATCATGAGGAAGATATAGAGCTTATCTGCGAGATGGGAGCTACCACAATCCGTCTTGCCCATTATCAGCATGACCAGTATTTCTATGACCTTTGCGATGAAAAGGGTCTTGTTATCTGGGCGGAGATTCCCTATATCTCAAAGCATATGCCTACAGGCCGTGAAAATACAATTTCTCAGATGAAAGAGCTTATTATACAGAACTATAACCATCCGAGCATTGTTGTATGGGGTCTGTCAAACGAGATTAGCATGAGCGGTTCGGATGATGACCTTATTGACAATCACAAGGTTCTCAACGACCTTGTTCATGACATGGATAAGACAAGGCTTACAACTATTGCAGTTGTTTCAATGTGCGATATTCACGACCCGTATATCCAGATTCCCGATGTTGTTTCACACAACCACTACTTCGGCTGGTACGGCGGAGACACATCAATGAACGGCCCGTGGTTTGATAACTTCCACAAGGAGTTCCCGAATATTCCCGTCGGTATGAGTGAGTACGGCTGTGAGGCCCTCGATTGGCACACATCCAACCCCGTACAGGGCGACTACACCGAGGAGTATCAGGCATATTACCATGAGGAGCTTATAAAGCAGCTCTTCTCAAGACCTTATATCTGGGCAACCCATGTCTGGAATATGTTTGACTTCGGTGCCGATGCAAGAAACGAGGGCGGCGAGAACGGACAGAACCACAAGGGCTTGATTACCTTTGACCGCAAATATAAGAAGGATTCTTTCTATGCATACAAGGCATGGCTTTCAGATGAGCCGTTTGTACACATCTGCGGCAAGCGTTACGTTGACCGTGTTGAGGATGTGACAAAGGTTACTGTTTACTCTAATCTTCCTGAGGTTGAGCTTTTCGCCAACGGTGAGAGCCTCGGCAAGAAGGAGAGTGCAGAGCATTTCTTCTATTTCGATGTTCCCAACGGCGGCGAAACAAAGCTTCTTGCTGTCGCAGGCGACTGCAGGGATGAAAGCTTTATCCGCAAGGTTGACACATTTAATGAGAAATACAGACTCAAGGAAAAGGGTGCTATTCTCAATTGGTTTGACATCACTGCTCCCGAGGGATATTTCTCACTCAACGACAAGATGAGCGATATCGTTTCCAGCCCGGAGGGTATGGCTGTATTCGGCGGTATTATGAGCAAACTTCAGGGTGCTGCCGCAAGCAGTGAAATGACAGCAGGCTTTGAGATGAACGAGGCTATGATGCAGATGATGGGCGGCTTTACCGTTCTCAGACTTACGAGCCTTCTGAGCACTGCAGGAATCAAGTTTACAAAGGAACAGCTGCTTGCTATCAACGCTCAGCTCAATCAGATTAAGAAACCTAACTGATTTTCTTCTATATACTCCTTTAAGGGGCTATCCGTTTGGATAGCCCCTTAGGCTTTTAATAGGGTTTTGTTAAAAAACGGACTATCCAATCGGATAGTCCGTTAAATTATACAAGATAGAGCGGATTTGTCATGCACCACGCAAATGACGGAATCGGAAGTTTTGCATCGGCAGGTTGCCAGAGCTTAACTATCTGCTTATATGCAAAGCGCATTAAAGCAGTATAATCATATAGAACCTGAGCACGCACAAAACCTTTTTTTAGGTCTCCTACAGTAGCGGAGTGATTGCCGTTTGAGGTTGCTTTGTACTCGTAGATAATTTCATCGTTGTTAAAAATCTGTACCCACATACCCTTTTTCATGCCTTCGACAGTAAGAGTAACTTCGGTGTTGCTATTGAGCTCGACATCGTCACCCATTACGGCATCGCCGCTGGAGAGAATGATTTTTGTGGATTTCGGGGAGTTTGTTACAAAGGAGTTGCCCCGACGCAGAGCGTGGAGAATATCCTCTTCGGTGTTGGATTTTGCATAGACATATGTAGTCGGACTTGCCAGAAGCTTTGTTACGTAGTAGTCGCGGTGATAGTCGCTGCCGCCGACCAGAGCAAGCCGTCTGCCTTTGAGAAGCTGATTGTGCCACCATTCAAGGTTGGTCATGTTATCGATGTGCTGTGGGGAATTCCAAACTTCAACCGTGTCCATGGGAAAGCCCTCGAGCTCCATATGCCAACCGCATTTTTTGCAAAACGGGTGATTAACAGAAACTGTACAGCCGTTTTCGTGAGCTGCTTTTGCAATGTCGATGTATTGCTGATATTCAGTAGGACGTTCACCGTTTTTTATGGGCGGACAGTTGCTTCCCCAGATGTTGAGGTGTCCGTCATTGCCCGTGTATTCTTCTCCCGGTATAACAAGCAAGTTGTCACTCATATAGGATTTCGGGCCAATTGCGTTGCAGTTGTGGTCTGTAATAATTATCCAGTCAAGACCGCGTTTTTTGCAACTTTCTATAAGTTGATCGGGAGTCTGAATGCCGTCACTGTATGTAGTATGCAGATGTGTGTCACCTTTAAGCCATATTCTTTTTTCTTCCACATTATCACGCTCCCTAAAATACTTCCTTTTTATTATACATTATTCAATGTCTTAAATCAATTCTTTTCGACATGTCTGGATTGTCGGCTTTCAACTCTCTTGAGGCTTCCCCTGAGAGCAGGCAGAGAGATATAAGATTGGGTATGGCCATGAGCACGTTGGCAAGGTCGGACAATTCCCATACCAGCTCAAGGTCAAGTACACACCCAAAAAACACAGCCACGGCATAAATTATGTTATATATTTTTGCGGCACGGCTGTCAAAAAGGTATTGGGTCGCACGTTTCCCGTAATATGACCAGCCTATGAGTGTTGCAAAGGCAAAGACGCACACGCTTATGCAGATAAAAAATTCACCTGTTTTTCCGAAAACAGATGCAAATGCCGCCGCAGACAACCGCACCCCGTTGAGTGTGCCATCGGGACGCCATGCACCCGAAACGAGAATTGTTACGGCAGTTACGCTACACATAACTACCGTGTCGAGAAAAACTTCAAGAATTCCCCAATAGCCCTGTGTGGCAGGGGAGTCGGTTTTGGCTGCGGCATGAATAATAGCTGAACTTCCGAGACCTGCTTCGTTTGAAAAAACACCTCGTGAGATACCGTAGCGTGCGGCTTTGAGTATGCCGTATCCGGCAATACCGCCCGATGCAGCTTTAAAAGAAAAAGCCTGGGTGAAAATCATGGATATCACATCGGGGAGCGAACGGTAATTTTTTATAATCACTGCAAGGCAGGCTAATGTGAATATGACAGTCATGGCAGGAATAAGCTTTTCGGCCGCTGAAGCTATACGCTTTATACCGCCGGTGATAACAGCAAAAACCAAAATGGCTGAAATCAGACCTATTATGTAGGGGTTAAACGAAAACGAATCGGACAGCGCCTGCGACATGGAGTTGGCCTGTGTCATATTTCCGATTCCGAGGGATGAGATGACCATAAGCACGCAGAAGATTTTAGAGATTTTTTTAAACCCCAGACCGCGTTCCATGTATACCATTGCACCGCCCATCCACTCGCCGTTTGGGTCACGGTATCGGTACCGTATGCCCAGTATGTTTTCGGCACAGGCTGTCATCATTCCGAGCGTTGCGGAAAGCAGCATCCAGAAAATTGCGCCCGGTCCTCCTGCACAAAGTGCAGTTGACACACCGACGATGTTCCCCGTACCTATGCAGGCGGCAAGTGCTGCGGAGAGAGCCTGAAACTGTGAAATAGAGTTTTTGTCGGTTTCAAGTGCATCCTTTGATTTGAATATCGTGCCGAGAGTGGCACTCATCCACTTTTTTATATGTGTAATCTGAAAGAATTTTGTGCGTATGCTCATCAGAAGTCCTGTGCCGAGGAAGCCTGCAAGTATCGGCGGACCCCAGAGCACGGCGTTCAACGATTTTATGGCGGAAACAAAAAAATCCATTTCATATACCCTCCGCTTAAAAATAATTGATTTGAGCAATAAAATAGTTTATACTATATCTGTATATCTAAATACCTTCGCAAAGGAATGTGAAGCTGATGAAAAAATTCGGATTCATAAAGACGGCGGCGGCAAGTCCTCGTGTTACGGTTGCCAATCCCGAAAAAAACGTTGATAAGATAATTGAAATCATAAAACAGGCGGTGCAGACGGGTGCTCAGGTAGTGGCTCTGCCCGAACTGTGTATATCAGGCTATTCCTGCGGCGACCTTTTCTCGCAGGACAGGCTCATTGACGCTTGTCAGAAAGCACTCAAAAGATTGCTTGACAGTACTACCGACATTGCGGCACTGTCGGTAGTCGGCATGCCTGTCAGGGCCTGTGGCAGGCTGTATAATTGTGCTGTTGTGTTTCAGTCGGGCAAACTTTTAGGTGTTGTCCCCAAGAGCTTTTTACCCAATTACAACGAGTATGCTGAGAAAAGGCATTTTGAATCGGGACTTACTGCTGTTTGTGACAGCGTAAATCTCTGCGGACAGACAGTTCCATTTGGCGACATGCTTTTCTGCGACGAAAACGGTGCAACGATAGGTGTTGAAGTGTGCGAAGATATGTGGATGCCTATTTCGCCCGGCAGTATTCTGGCGTTGAACGGTGCCAATATTATAGTTAACATATCGGCATCCAATGAGCTGGTAACCAAGAAGAATTTCAGAAAATCGCTCGTAGAGCAAATGAGCACACAGTGCTACTGCGGCTATGTCTATTCCTCTGCCGGTGTCGGAGAAAGTACGACTGACCTTGTTTTCTCGGGAGCTTGCCTGATAGCTGAGTACGGTGCGGTTCTTGCCGAGAATGAGCGTTTTGAGCGTGACGGTTCGTTTGTAACAGCTTGCGTGGACTTTAAAAAGCTTGACGCATTGCGCCGTGACAGCGAATTTTATGACAACGCAACCCGTTTTGTAAATTCAGAGATGCACCGTGTTTCAATAACTCTTCCGGAGCTTGATGCGGAGAATATGGACAGATGCTTTGATGCACATCCGTTTGTGCCGTCCGATGAAAAAGAACGTGACGAGCGTTGCAAGGAGATATTGAACATTCAATCGGCGGCGTTGGCAAAGCGTATGGAGCATATAGGCACCAAAAAGGTTATTCTGGGAATCTCGGGTGGCCTTGATTCTGCGTTGGCATTGCTTGTCGCAGACATTACGGCTGATTTGCTTGAAATTCCGAAGTCGAATATTATCTGTGTGACAATGCCCGGTTTCGGTACAACAAAGCGGACAAAATCCAGTGCAATCACACTTACTGAATGTATCGGAGCTCAGCTTCGGGAGATAGATATAGTTCCTGCATGTACTCAACATATGCAGGACATAGGCCATGATATGAATTTGCTTGACGTGACATATGAAAATGTTCAGGCACGTGAACGTACACAGATACTCATGGATATGGCGAACAAGGAGGGGGCTCTGCTTGTCGGAACAGGAGATCTTTCGGAGCTGGCACTCGGCTGGTGCACATATAATGCGGACCATATGAGCATGTACGGTGTCAACTGTTCCGTTCCCAAGTCGCTTATCAGATTTATTATCGCCTACGTTGCAAAAAAGAGAGGCGGTGAGCTGGGAGCGGTTCTTGAGGATATACTTTATACACCGGTAAGCCCCGAGTTGCTTCCGCCCGATAAAGAGGGCAAGATAGCCCAAAAGACCGAGGATACACTTGGCCCGTATGAGGTACACGATTTCTTCCTTTATCATTTCCAACGCTTTGGCACTTCACCTAATAAGATTTTATTTATGGCAGAGCGTGCATTTGCAGGAGTTTATGATAAAGAGCAACTTACTGCATGGCTAAAGCTGTTTGTTAAGAGATTTTTCAGCCAGCAGTTCAAGCGTTCATGCATACCAGACGGACCAAAGGTAGGCTCTGTCAGTCTGTCGCCCAGAGGGGATTGGCATATGCCGTCTGACGCAGACTGGTCAGCATGGCTTGATTTCTGAAATGGACAAGGGTATAAACCTTGAAAGGACTGAATGTATGAAAAAGCTGAAAAGTGTTTTTGCTTTTGTTATTTGTGCGGCGATACTGTTTTCTACTGCTGCCTGCTCTCTTTCGAATAAGACTGCCGTTAAGGTTTCGGGTGCTGAAATCGATTATGAGACCTTTTTGTATTTTCTCGATGCGGTAAAATCGAATCCTGAGGGTTACGGACTCAAAAAAGGTGAGACCAAGGCCTCAAAGCTTACAGATGCAGCTGTTGAGCTTTGCAAGGAATATGTTGCGGTAAACACCTGGCTCAACGAGGCTCGAATCACACTTTCTTCCTCGGAAAAATCAGCGGCATCGGACAGACTTAATAATATATGGCACGTGTTTTCGGACTATTATGAGGAACTGGGCGTTTCCAAACAGATACTAATGAAGATTATGACTTCTCAGGCAAATAGGGACAGACTGTTTTATTATGTCTATGACGAAGGTGGAGAGAAGGCTGTTAAGGAAGAAGAAATACAAGCTTTCTATGAAGAAAACTATGTGTCATTCAGAGCAGTCAGCGTGTATCTGAGCAATACCGATAAAGATGGCAATTCCGTGCCGATGACTGCTGAAGAAAAAGCTGCAGTAAAAGATGAGCTCGAAGTTCTTGGCGGTAAGATGGAAAGCGGCCAGGCCATGAGCGAGATAGTGGAGCAATACTCTATTCAGCATCCCGACTCAACGGTATCTGACCAGCTGCAGTTTATTAAAAAAGGGGCAAACTCCTATCCTGAGGGATTTTTTGAGAAAGTCAAGGAGCTTGGAAGCGGCGACCATGCGGTGCTCATGTTCGATGACTATGCGTTCCTTGTAGCAATAGAGAAAGCTGACAGTGATAGTGCAAAGCAGTATTATGCGAGATACCGTGGCGACTGCTTGAACAGTATGCGAGGTGACGAGTTTGATGCACTTGTCAAATCTTATGCGGATGCACTTGAGGCAAAACGTGATGAAAAAATTATAAATAAAGCGCTCAAGGAGGTCGGTATAGATGTTTGATAAGGCGGTTAAAAATGAAGTAACCAACGCAGTTTTCCAGAGACAGACAATAAGAGAATATCTGCCGCAGATGCTGTCCGAAGAGCAACTTGATACTGTTATGAAAGCGGCAATGCTGGCCCCGAGTGGCCGCAATTCGCAGCCGTGCCATGTCCGATTCATAAAGAATGCGGATATGCTCAAAGAGATGCAGATAGATTTTAAAAATATAGTCGGTTGGGAGACCCCCGTTCATACATATTGGTATAAGAATCCCTTTTATCACAATGCACCCGTGTTTGCGGTTATCTTTGCTGAGGGCAACAGCCAGATGGATGCGGGAATAATGGTTGAAAACATCTGCATTGCGGCAAAGGGAATAGGTCTGGGAACTTGTATCGTTGCAAGCGTCGGAGCACTGTTTGAGGATAAAGAACAGGGTGCCAAGTGGCGAAAGGCAATCGATATTCCCGAGGATTATAAATTTATGATAGGTGTTGCAATCGGCGTGCCCGACGAAACACCTGAACCAAAACCCAGGGAAGAGAGCCAATATAAAGTGATAGACTGACTTCAGGCCTGTTGAGAAACTCAACAGGCTGTTCTTATATGATTTTATACTGTCGGATTTTGTCATAAATTAAATACCAAAAAAATTGAAAAAGGTATTGCATTTCTCTGAAATATGTGTATAATAGAAGAACACCCCAAAAAAATATATCGCGGAGTAGAGCAGTTGGTAGCTCGTCGGGCTCATAACCCGGAGGCCGAAGGTTCAAGTCCTTCCTCCGCAACCAAAACAGATACCGCTGTTGATACAATCGTGTCGACAGCGGTATCGTTATTTTACCGCAAAAAACATAGGCAGAATAAGCACTTATAAAAATAAGCGTTGCATTTTGGGAGTATTCCACCCATCCTGCAACGCTTTTTTCGTTGTTTTTATAGCCCTACCCCGGGACTTAACCCAACATTACCGCTGACCTATCGTTAAACAACCGCTATTCGTTAAACGACTGAAAGTGACACTTATGCGGCGGTGTATTTTGTATAGGAATCAACTATCGTTTGGTTCGGTAGCAAAACAATCCCTAACTTTGCAGCTTCAGCTGCTTTTACTGCAGAATGTTGTCGGCCTTCCGCAAGAGTTCTAATGTGCTGTGAAACATCAAAGGATGTTTGTGGAAGTGTGTATGTCCTTGCTGCCGATACCGTTGGAATTGCGATATCAGGCAAGGTATCAACTGGTGTGGATTTGCCCGGCACCTTTTTTATGTTTTTTTCAAGTGAACAATACAGTTCAGCGAGGGCATCTTTGTTTCTTATACCAAGTACAAGTAGCACTAACGTGGTGATGCTTATTCCCGCGATAATTAACTGCTTTTTGTGAATTTTTATCCAATCTAATACTTGCTTCTTTTTATTCTCCATGCGCAATCCTCCTAAGATATTGACTTTTTATTACGGCTATATTATACTGTATCCAAACGGAACTGTAAAGTAATCTACGATAAAATTATTTACCTTTTTGGTAACAGAGGTGATAAGATGAAATATAATGCTGAATTTATAGGTAACACTATTAGGATTGAAAGAGATAAAAGAAATTGGAGTCAAAAGAAACTTGGCGACAAACTGGGAATCACAGGAAAACAAGTATCAAAGTATGAACATGGTGATCCTATCCCGCCTATTGATGTTTTGTTAAAACTCTGCGAAATATTCGAATGCGAATTAGGATATCTTCTTGGAGAACAAAGTTATTCAGAAGGCACAAAACTACAAACAGCAATACATGAAACTCTCAATCTTTCGCTCCCTGCAACAGAGACAATCAAAAAAATTACTGGGACAAATCGATCTGCTATTTCGTTTGGATATCAATCTCCAAAATTCATTCGGATAATTAATAATCTTCTATCTTCTCCTATGTTCCTATGTTTTGTTGAAGCAATAGGTAATCTTGATGATTGCGTTTTCAAACAAAAAGCTATATTTGATTCCGTTGAAGAAAAGTACGGCAGAGAATTATTTAAGCAGGCAATGGACATGTATTACAGTTCTATTGACTATGAACACGACCCCGAAATCGTGCCATTATCCACTGAATTGTGTGAGATTATTAAAGAGATTAGCAAAGCTGAAGATCAAGGCTATGCTTTGAGCTACGCTATTAAAGTTGCGAGATATGAGCTTCAAGAATCTTTTGAAGACTTGATTACAAACCTATACCCTCGTAATTAATACTAAAAATTGAGGAAACGTTTATGGCCAAAAAGAAAATCTTAGATTATGATTACAAAACAACTGCCGTTTTGGCATATCGTCAGGCGAGGGACTTCTTGGCGGCCGCTGAAGCCGTTGATGAATGCAAGCTATCGAAGCCAACAATGGTCAATATATCTTTTGCTTGCGAGCTGTATTTTAAGGCTATTTACATTTGGAATAATAAATGTCAAGAAATTGTCGGCGAACACGCACTGAAGGAACTTTTTAATATGCTTGACAAATCTCTCCGCCAGCGCATAATCCAAGAAACCAAGATAGATAACTGGGAACGTTTTATAAAAGAATCTTCAACCGCATTTAACGATTGGCGATATGTTTATGAAAAGGATAAATGCTTTTGGGGGCATTCTGGTTCTCTGTTCGCGTTAGCGGCGGTTCTTGATAAAATCTGTGAAGAAATAATAAGTATATAAAAAACGGTTCAGATATTAGGATGCTCCTTTTATCTGAACCGTTTTTTATAGTTTAACCGTTACATCACTGCAATTTCTAAAACGAAATACTAATTGTTCATCTGCGTACACGGTTACGTGGTCGATGGTGATATGCCAAAGGGCGGGGTCGAACTGAAGCTGAAGGGTATCAAGCTCGGTGATGGCGAAAAGAAATCCGCTCATAACATCTGCCTGAAGGAGTCTGCGCTCACGCTTTTTCTGCAAGCTATCGTAACGACTCTGTGCCTTTTCGTGCCGTTCCACCAGAGCGTTATAGCGGTTGATGTACTCATCCTGGTCAATGGTCTGCATGGCATTTTCATTTACGCACTTTTGGATAAGACCGGCAACCACCTCCATATCTTGGAGCAGCTCATCACATTCGGTATCAATCGCAGCGGTATCCATCAGCTCACGACGGATAAGCCTGCCGTCCTCAAGGAGTGCCTCTCGGTTGACCATCAGCTTGCTTAACGCTACCACGAAAAGTTCTTTGATGTCATCCTCGTATAAATGCGGCGTGGTGCATTTCTTGTTGCCCTTGAATTTAGCATTGCATTGCCATATGGTTCGGCGGTATTTACTGTTTGAGTGCCACACCTTTGAGCCGAAGATCTCACCGCAATCTCCGCAGATAAGCTTTCCGGCAAAGGGACCGTTGCATAGGGTACGCCTGCTGTTATCCTTTCTGCGATGAAGCTCCAACTGCACCCGTTCCCACTCATCGGGTGCAATGATTGCAGGATGGCTGTGTTCCACATAATACTGCGGAACTTCACCTTCATTGATCTTCATTCTCTTCTGCAGAAAGTCAACGGTGTACCGCTTTTGGAGTAGCGCCGAGCCTTTGTATTTCTCGTTTCGCAGGATGCTTTCAACGGTCTGCCTTAACCAGTTGGTCTTCCCCGCGGGGGTTGGAACTCCGGTTTCGGTAAGATGCCTTGCAATGGCATTGGTAGACATTCCTTCCATAAACATTCGGTAAATAGCGCGCACGGTTTCTGCCTCTTCGGGTACGATCTCGGGTAGACCGTCTGCGCCTTTTTTGTATCCCAAGAACTGCTTATAAGGCATACTGACCTTACCATCTGCGAACCGCTTTCTTTGCCCCCAGGTCACGTTCTCGGAAATAGAACGGCTCTCCTCCTGGGCAAGGGATGACATTATGGTAATAAGCAGCTCGCCCTTAGAGTCCATTGTCCATATATTTTCCTTTTCAAAATAGACCTCAACGCCCTTGTCCTTTAGTTTGCGGACGGTCGTAAGGCTGTCCACAGTGTTACGAGCGAAACGGCTGACACTTTTGGTAACGATCAGGTCGATTTTACCACTCAAGGCATCGGCTATCATGCGATTAAAGCCATCACGCTTTTTGGTGTTGAGTGCGGAGATACCTTCGTCGGTATAGACCTCAACAAACTCCCATTCGGGACGGCTTTGGATGTAGTGGGTGTAATAATCAACCTGTGCCTCGTAGCTTGTGAACTGCTCATCGCTGTCGGTGGACACTCGAGCATAACCTGCAACCTTGCGTTTGGTTTTTGAGGTGATAGGGACACTGGTATGCAGGTTTCGGGTAGCGGGTATTACGGTCACATTTTTAGCTGTTGTCATTTTGCTTACTCCTTTCTTTGGTTCTCTTGGCGGCAGCCGCTCGCATCTCGAGTGTCCAGCTTTCGCTACGGGAGCGGTCTTTCCATCGTTTAACGATTGTTTCTCCGTTTGAAAGGGTGAATATCAAGGCGTTGTCCTTATCGGCTGTAATTGTCGTTATTTTACTGAAATCACTAACCTCGGCTGCAACCGACATCAAGGTCGATTCGGGAACTGCTTTGGACGGACAAACATCCTTGCCGTAGGTATTGTAGGTGGCACAAATCCAAATGGGGCCCGTTTTCGTTACCTTTCTGCGGTAATGCTTTCCGCATCCGGCGCAGGTGATAAGTCCAGTAAATGGATATTCGGCTTTCGTTTGTGGCTTTGCAAAGCGCTCTGCTCGCTTTTCCATTTCCATTTGTACCAAGTTGTAGGTGCCTATATCAATGATCGGCTCGTGGGTGTTCTCTGCGTGGTATTGTGGTAGTTCCCCGTGGTTTACTAAAGTACGCTTGGTAAGGTGGTTTTCACGGAATTTTGTCTGCAACAGAAGATTGCCCGTATAGGCATAGTTGCGCAGGATTCTGCTTACGGCACTTTGATGCCAGGTGCAGCCCTGCTGTGTGAGTATTCCTTCTTCATTGAGCCGTTTCATAATGGCGGCAGCGCCCTTGCCGTCAAGGTAGTCACGAAAGATGGAGCGAACCACCTCTGCCTCCTCGGGAACGATGACGTATTTCTCGCCGTCGTACCGGTATCCCATCATAAATCCTCTCCAGGGTTTTCCGTTTTTGAACTGTTGCCGTACCCGCCACTTTTGATTCTCGCTGGCGGATAGGCTTTCTTCTTGGGCATAGCTTGCGAGGATGGTCAGCATCAACTCACCGTCCGAGGTTGCCGAGTGTATATTCTGCTCTTCAAAGTAGACATCCACACCCAGGCTCTTTAGTTCTCGTACAGTTTCGAGTAATGTCAGCGTATTTCTCGCAAATCGTGAAACGGACTTGGTCAAAATCATATCCACATTTCCGTTTCGGCAATCTGTAAGGAGCCTTTGAAAGTTTTCTCGGTTGTCCTTTGTGCCGGTCAGAGCTTCATCAGCATACACCCCGACATACTCCCAACCGCTGTGGCTCTGTATCAATTTGCTGTAGTAATTCACCTGCGCCGAAAGAGAGTGTAGCATCGCATCCTTGCCGGAGGATACCCTGGCATACGCCGCTACCCGTTTCGGTCTGGCTACATCCGTTTTTGCAAAACGGGTCTGTGTAACGATCCTTTCCAATACATATACCTCCTTTGTATCATTTAAGGTCACTACATATTCGCTCTAAACGGCGGATATATCAAGCGATTTCCGCAAATATACTATCCGAAGATAAGCCGTATTTGCGGCCAAGCATTGTCAATATCTTACAATACTCCTTTTCGTTAAAGACGCCGTCCTCCACGAGTGTTTTCATTAAAGCGAGGGAGGTGCGGTACAGCATCAAGTTTTCGGACGCATACTTATCCTGCTTGTCTTGATGCAACGTAGCAGGCTCGGCAACAGTATTTTCTATTCTTATTTCCATAGCTTTCAAATTCCTTTCCGCAGTATTTACAAGTGAGGATGTAATAGGCTTTGCGGTTCACCGTGTCCTGGTGCGTGTTCCACCAAGACATTCGGCAACGGTCCGAACAGAACTTTTTCTCACGGCGTTTTTCGCTTTGCAGTATAGGCTTACTGCAGTTTTCGCAAGGCTTGGTGTTTGTGATTGTCGGATGTCGGTGGATATAGGAACGGACGGTCCCGGCAGGCAACCCCAACGCTATCGCTATCTTCGAAGGGGTATCTCCTTCGAGTCGCATACGATCAATGGCTGTTTTGTCTTGCTGTGTCATACATATCTCCTTTCGGTGTTTTGGAGAGAGCGACCCGAAAGCCGCCCTCCCGCATAACCTTATTCCTTGTCGCTCTTGACTTTAAGTAGCTTTACTGCTTCGGGAAGGACAAGCTTTGCATCCACTCTTTCGGTGGTGATAAATGCAACCTGTCCACGGTCGGCGTAACGTTCCACCAGGCGTTTGATGACTCGCTTACCACGGTCACCGATCCAGTAGTAGCTAAAGTCACCGAACATTACGGGAATGCCACCGGGAACAACATTGTCCATAAAGTCACAGATGTAAACGGGATAGCCGAACAGCTTCATAGGCATTTCCTCTTCGAAGCCACTGCTCCAGATGGGATTGCCACGATAATGTCGAAGCTGACTTAACCTGCAATATGCATCATTGGACATGACCCACACCGCGTTTTTGCGATAAGGCTCTGCCAGGGAAAACTCCATATTGACAAGGTCGTCTGCGCTGATTTTGCCTTTCTCATCCGTGACCTTACAAATAGAAGCCTGGTGAATAATACCGAGGGGCTTGCCGTTTCCGTCGCCACTGATAAAAGCAGATTCTTCTTCGTTACTGATTCGCTCGGCGAAGAT